>JAQBNY010000088.1 GCA_028288315.1 Mucilaginibacter sp. | reverse complement strand
GCCCTGATGTTTGTTCAGGAGGTGTTTGGAGGTATAGGAATGGGTGCAATTTCAGGCTATATAGCTTTCAGGTTAATGAGATCTATTGACGATTTTCAAACAATTGTACTGGTATCATTAAGTTTAGTAATGTTCAATTCTGTAATGGCAACATTTTTTCATTTATCTATACCCTTATCCGTAGTAACAGCAGGCTTGCTTGCAGGCGGGAGATCAATAAATGCAGATACTAAAGATCACTCACATGAATCACTTGAAAAATTCTGGACTTTGATTGATGAAATGCTAAACACAGTTTTGTTTGTAATGATAGGCCTGCAAATGGTAAATCTGCCATATATCAAAAACTACTGGATAACCGGCGGCATTGGTATTTGTGTTATATTAATAGCGAGATGGCTAAGTATTATGTTGCCATTAATTTTTTTAAGACACTCGTTGAATGTAAGTTATGCCAATATAAATATTCTGACCTGGGCAGGAGTAAGGGGCGGAATAACCATAGCATTGGCATTATCCTTGCCCGCATCACCGTACAGGCATTTTATACTATCAGGAAGTTATTTTATAGTGATATTTTCTATTATTATACAGGGACTAACGCTTAACAGGATGATTAACGCTTCTTTCAAAAAAGCTTAGCGCTTATTTAACTTAGCCATATAATCAGCAATTTCCTGTTCATTCTTGTCGGTAGATTTTGTGAAGGAACTGATGATATTCTCTCTTTCCTTTTCGGTTCTGTTTTGGCTAAGCTTGCTTTTGCCCTGCAGATCATCTACCACGATTTTAAAGGCAACAATACCGTTCATCATTTTTAATTTATAATCATCGGGCAGGTTGTTCCATTGTTGCATGTAATCCGCCTCATAAAAGCCTATCATCTTTTCGAGCACTTGGGCCACCTGTGCTTTGTCATTTATTAAAGTGGCTTTGCCATAAGCATGTACGGCTAAATAATTCCAGGTGGGTACGTTTAGTTCTTTTTCGTAATGAGTAGGCGATATGTAAGCATGCGGTTCGGTAAAGATCACTAAAGCGGTGCAATCAAAAACATCTGCAGACTGGTGATTGGCTTTGGCAAAGTGTGATATCAAAACAACCTGATCACCGTGCTGCTCAACAATAAATGGCAGGTGCGTAGCCGAAGGTATTCCGTTTTCAACCGTAACAATTGTAGCAAAGCTGTACTTTTGCATAAAGTCCACAGCTTCCTGCTTGTCAATCATCTGGTTAAATTTCGGCGTATACATATTATAAATCTTCCAGCATTTGTTTTAAAACCGCTTGTGCGGCCCAAACACGGTTGCCGGCCTCATGTATTACTACAGATTGCGGCCCGTCCAATATCTCGTCAGACAGCTCCAGGTTACGCCTTACGGGTAGGCAATGCATCACTTTCGCATTAGGTGACTGCGTCAATTTCTCGTTGGTCAGCATCCAGCCTTCATTACCTGAGGTAACTGCACCATAAGGCTCATAAGCCGACCAGTTTTTTACATATATAAAATCTGCATCCCTTATCGCTTCATCCTGATTATGGATAATGGTTGCACCATTGGTAAAGTCGGCGCAAAGCTCATATCCTGCCGGGTGAGCAATAGTAAAATCAACATCAGCCTTACACATCCATTCGGCAAAAGAATTAGGTACAGCCTGTGGCAGTGGCTTTATATGCGGCGCCCAGGTTAATACTACCTTAGGGCGACTAACTGTTTTTAGTTCTTCAATAGTTACCAGATCGGCAAGGCTCTGTAATGGGTGGCGGGTAGCCGATTCTAAACTCACTACAGGCACTTTACAAAACTCAACAAACTTGTTAAAAATGTTCTCGCTGTAATCCTCTTCACGATCTTTTAAACCGGGGAAGGAGCGTACACCAATAATATCCGAGTATTCGCCCATAACACCGGCTGCTTCCCGAATATGCTCAACAGTAGTACCATTCATAATAGCACCATCCTTTAGTTCAAGTGCCCAGCCTTCTTTATCAATATTCAGTACAATAACGTTCATACCCAAGTTCAGAGCAGCCTTTTGGGTGCTTATGCGAGTGCGCAAACTAGGGTTCAGAAAAACGAGGCATAGGGTTTTATTCTTTCCAAGATGCTGAAAAGCAAAAGGATCTTTTTTAAGTTTCAATGCTTCGCCCACTAACGCAGGGATATCCTTAACATCATTTACAGAAGAAAAAATTTTCATTAGCCTCGGTACTATTCTTTTTGTAAAACTATAATTTAATAATTAACCCGTTAGTTAAGAGTTTTTTAATGTTGTAGTAAATGCTTCCAGGAACCTGTCGGCATGTGCTTTAGTTAAATTCAATGCAGGTAAAAGCCTTACCACATTTGGTTTGGCCTCGCCTGTAAATATATTGTGCTTAAACAACAGGTCTTTTTTAACATTGGCTAATTCATCAGGCAAATCAATACCTATCATTAACCCACGGCCGCGTACTTCTTTTACTTTATCAAATTTCTTTAACTCTTCTATAAGGTAGCCACCCACTTGTGCCGCGTTTTGCATCAGGTTATCACGCTCAATTACTTCTAATACAGCTAAAGCAGCTACACAAGCTAAATGGTTACCACCAAATGTAGTGCCCAGCATACCATAAGCAGGCTGTATTTTTGGCGATATAATAATGCCACCAATAGGGAAACCATTACCCATGCCTTTAGCCATTGAGTAAATATCGGCATTAATGCCCGCAAAATCATGTGAGAAGAACTTACCTGTACGGCCATAGCCACATTGTACTGAATCTGCTATAAAGACAGCATTGTATTCATCGCAAAGCGACCTTATTTTTTGCAGAAACCCAACCGGGGCAACTTGTATACCGCCAACACCTTGTATGCCCTCTATAATAACAGACGAGATCTCGTTTACTGCAAATGCCTGTTCTAAAGCAGCTTCATCATTCCATGGCAGGAAAATTACGTTTTCTGTTTCGTTAACAGGTGCAACTATCTTTGGGTTATCAGTTACTGCAACAGCCAGTGAGGTTCTCCCGTGGAAAGCTTTCCTAAAAGCAATAACTTTCTTTTTACCATTATAAAATGACGCGAGCTTTAGCGCGTTTTCGTTAGCCTCGGCACCTGAGTTACACAAAAATAACTGGTAATCTTCTTTACCTGAAACATGGCCCAGCTTCTCGGCAAGTTGGGTTTGTAAAGGAATCTCGATAGAATTTGAATAAAAGCCGATTTTATGCAGCTGATCTTCTAAACGGGTTACATAATGATTATTTGTATGGCCAATAGAAATAACCGCGTGCCCGCCATAAAGGTCAAGGTACTCGGTACCTTTATCATCATAAACCAGGCTGCCCTGGCCTTTTACTATATTTATTGGATTGATTGGATATACGTCGAAAAGCTTCATTTAAGTTGAAAGTTTAAAGTAAAAGTTGAAAGTAAGAACAGTGCTAATATGGCGAATGGCTTAAAAACCAGTCGCCTTAAGTCGTAGCCCTGCGCGTTCATCCAGGCCAAACATCAGATTCATATTTTGGACTGCCTGTCCGGACGCTCCTTTAAGTAAGTTATCCATTATGCTGACAATGAATATTTTATTACCATGTTTCTTAACTTGTATAAAGCATTTATTAGTATTTACAATTTGTTTAAGGTCGATATCTTTGCTGGTAACATGTGTAAATGGATGACCTGCATAATACCCCTGATAAAGCTTTAAAGCTTCCGCTTCGGTAAGGTCACTTTCGGTATAAATAGATGCTATTATGCCACGGGTAAAACCACCACGATATGGAACAAAATTAATATCCTTATCAAAGCCAGCCTGCAATTGTTTTAACGACTGCCCAATCTCATTTAAATGCTGATGGCTAAATGCTTTGTAAACAGACAGGTTATCATTCCTCCATGTAAAATGCGAAGTAGGAGAAAGGCTTTGCCCTGCACCGGTTGAACCCGTTGTTGCCGTAACATGCACCTCGTTATTCAACAAGCCTTTACCTGCAAGGGGTAACAGGCCCAGTTGTAAACAGGTAGCAAAGCAACCCGGGTTAGCAATGTTATCGGCAGTTTTAATAGCCTCACGGTTCAGTTCGGGTAAGCCATAAACAAAGTGTTTACCTTTTATTGTTGAATGTTGACTTAACCTAAAATCCTGACTTAAATCAACTATTTTAATATGATCGGGAATATTGTTGCTTTCTAAAAACCTTTTGGCATCACCATGCCCAACACATAAAAACAAAACATCAATACTATTAGATAGTTCCGATGCAAATTGCAGGTCGGTATCGCCATAAAGGTCAGTATGTACTTCGTACACATGGTTACCAGCGTTGCTGTTACTGTGCACAAATACAATTTCCACATTGGGGTGATTAATAAGTATCCGCAGCATTTCACCGCCTGTGTAGCCGGCACCGCCAACTATACCTGCCTTAACATGCTTAGAGGTTAATTCTGTCATTTTTTGTAGATGGATATGAGTATAATATAAACTCCAGGTCGGCTTGGTCTTTATTGCTGATGAAATGCTTTTGACCGGGATTGATCAGGATACCCTGTTCCGGTTTCAATGTACTTTCCACACCATCAATAGTCATTAGGGCCCTGCCTTTTAAAATAAAGAATAGCTGAGTAGCTTTTTCATGATAGTGAAGCTGCTCTGCAGTATCAGGCGGCATTAACTCTTGTTTTACAGATAATGCATCCGTATCAACAAAGTTCCAGCCATGGCAGTCATCACCCCACTTATACTGGCTTAGGCATTCACTTCTTGAAAAAACCGGGTTACTCATTTGTGCTATTTACTTTATGATATATCATTACCTGGTTACCAAATATTTTGGAAAAACCTTTAACATCTTCGCCGCTCCAGGCATTGTTCATTTCTCCGTAGCTGCCAAACTTGTTAGACATAAGGTCGTGATCAGATTCAATGCCAATCACCTGGAAACGATATGGATACAACTGAACAAATACTTTACCGCTTACATTCTTCTGTGTATCGGTCAAAAACGCTTCCATATTACGCATAATAGGGTCGTGGAATTGACCTTCGTGCAGCCAGTTGCCATAAAAAGATGATAACTGATCTTTCCATGTTAGCTGCCATTTTGTTAGTACGTGTTTTTCTAAAGTATGGTGCGCTTTAATAATCACCATAGGGGCCGCGGCTTCAAAGCCTA
>JAQBNY010000079.1 GCA_028288315.1 Mucilaginibacter sp. | reverse complement strand
TTTTTTGTTCATGTTGGCCTTAGCATCAAGGCTAAAGTTGATGTTAGAATCAACCATACGGGCGTTGGTTACATAACTGCCATTGTGTGCTGTGCCCTTCATTACCAAATTTTTATAATTGTAACCTTTAACATAAGCACTGGCCACATTGCCGCTAAACTGTAAACTAGCTGTTTTAGGATCAAGCCCGGCACCACTTATATTGGCCGACATGGTGATCATGCCCACGGTTGCGGGTTGTTTGGTTAATGCGCCAACATTAAGGTTGTTGGCTTTTATGTTGGCCGAATACGTTTCGCTACCTTTACGTTTGCCGCTTTTCATGGCGGCCACCAGGTCAACCGCGCCATAGCTGCTGCGTAGGTTCATTTTGGTGTTAAAGTTTTTCATAGTTCCCTTGAATGTACCCTTCAGGTCCATATTCTCGGGGATGCTTACTGTAGGGGGGATAGTACCTTTAGGCGCTAACCTTACAATATCATAACGGCTGGTGCGGAAATCATTTATTGTAAGATCAAAATAAGCCTTTGTTACATCGGGCAGGCCGCGCATGGTTGCAGAGGCTTTTACATAGGTGTTGCCAAAGCCGCTTAGTTCAATATTAGGAATGCGCAGATTGTTAACTGTACCTGTAACCCTACCGTTTATTTTAAGTGTATTGTTTGGCGACGATTTAAACGGCTCCATTGGGGCCATGGTAGGCATCAGCAATAAAATATCTTTAAGACTTAATTTGCTGCCATCTAAATTGGCGTTGATGCTTAATTTGCCTAAATCTTTAGTCAGCGATGCTATAGACGGATAGCCAACCTCTAATTCTTTCTGAATAACAGATTGCGGTGTTTCTACCAGCAGGTCTTTCAGGTAAGCATTCTTTGGTCCGTAAAAGAACGCGGTGTGAAACTTGTTTATCTTTAATCCGCTTTTTTCACTGAAAGTAAAAGAGTTTATCTTTCCAGACAGGCTATCTGGGTTGTAGGCAATATTCTCCGCATCGGCATTGAGGCTTTGGATGCTCATGTGGGCAAAATCCAATCCGCGGGGCAGTGCCTTTTGCGCGTTGTTATCAAATTTAATATTATCGTTATTAAAGGTGACTTTGCCTAAAGCGGCGGTCCAGCCTTTGGAAGTTTGCTTAACTGATACCAGTGTATCCAGTTTCTTAACCGCTTTTACGGCAGCTTTTGCTACAGTTTGCGGCTTTGCAAACGTTAGTCCGGCATTAGTATTATCCAACTGGATAGATCTGATACCTACGTGCTGGTTCCTCAGGTCTATTTTATCCATATTCACCAAAAACTTACCCAGATTAACATTGGCGGCCATTTCCTTGCTGCGGTAATCAACCTTAATCTTATCTATATTAATCTCGCCCAAGCTTAAATCCATATTAAGTGGTTTAACCGCAGTATCAACAGTAGCGGTTTGTGCTATTGATGAACCGGCAGGCGTTTGTATAATGCGGGCATTAACACCACTTAGATTTATTTTTGGTATAGTGAACTTCATTTTATCCATATCAAAATCCGTGATACGGGTATCAAAATGACCCAGCAAGAACTTAACATCATTGCCGGTGGTCACATCTTTATAAGCAACATTGATCCTGTCTAAAATGATCTTGTCGATAGAGAACTTCATGGTAGATGTTGTGTCCTGCGGTTTAACCGGCTTTTTTTGCTCACTTGTAAAAGCCTTAAGAATGTAATCGAAGTTAAACAGGCTGTCGGGGCCGCGGCTTATTTTGGCGGTAATACCTTCAAGGTTTATTTCGTTTATTTCTACCTTGTTTTTAAGCAGTTTCATTAAGGTGATATCCACCTTTAATTTATCACCAGCTATAAGAGTATCTTTCTTTTGGTCTTCAAAATAAACATCCTCAAGCACAAGTAGTTTGGGCAATCCCAGGCTAATATGGCCTATCTCTACCTTAGTATGTATTTTATTCTGTAAATAGGTTACAGCTTTGTTTTTCGCAAAATTTTGCACAGCAGGAACCTGTATTAAAATAACTACAAGCAATATCAAAAAAATGACACTTGCAATTATCCAAAGAATAGTTTTTAGAGCTATACGTCCAAATCGTTCCAAATTCTTAAAAAGTTAGTGTTACTGCAAATTACTGCAAATAATGTGCTAATGTGAGGCCTTCAAACTTTTCAACAAAGCACGTCATCAATTTGTTTTTTGGTAGATTTGTATTCTTCACGATATAGTAGACAGAGATTTAATATGCCCGATTTTTCGCATTTACACGTACATACCCAATTTTCGTTACTTGACGGTGCCGCCGATATAACCAAGCTATACAAAAAAGCTGCAGCAGATGGTATGAAAGCCCTGGCCATTACAGACCACGGGAACATGTTTGGTGCGTTTAAATTTGTTGCCGAAGCGGGTAAGCATGGTGTTAAACCTATTGTAGGCTGCGAGTTTTATGTGGTTGATGACAGGCATAAAAAACAATTTACTAAAGAGAAAAAAGATAAACGTTACCACCAGCTGATGCTGGCCAAAAATGCCGAGGGTTACCAAAACCTTATAAAGCTTTGCTCATTAGGTTACATGGAGGGCCTTTACAGCAAATGGCCACGTATAGATAAAGAACTGATATTAAAATATCATAAAGGCATTATAGCCACAACCTGTTGCCTGGGTGCATCTGTACCGCAAGCTATTTTGAGGGATGGCGAAGCAGCTGCCGAAATTGAATTTAAATGGTGGCTTGATCTGTTTGGTGAGGACTTCTATATTGAGATGCAGCGCCATGATATTCCTGAGCAGAATACAGTGAATCTGGTGCTGATGAAGTTTGCCAAAAAGTATAATGTTAAAGTTATATGCTCAAATGATTCGCACTATGTAGATCAGCAGGACTCTAACGCGCATGATATTTTGCTTTGCGTTAACACCGGAGATTTACAAAGCACCCCAATAGCTACCGACGAAGAAGGCGGTAAGGGTTACCGTTTTGGTTTTACTAACGACCAGTTTTACTTTAAAACGCAGGCCGAAATGGGTAAGCTGTTTAGCGATATCCCCGAGGCGTTAGATAACACCGGCGAAATAGTTGATAAGGTTGATGTACTGAAACTAAAACGGGATATATTACTGCCCAACTATGTTATTCCGCCGGAATTTAAGATACATAGCGACATGACGCCCGATGCCGATACCCTTAACCAGTGGGAGTATTTAAAGCACCTCACCTTTATGGGTGCCAAAGAGCGTTATAAAGATATTAGTCCGGAAGCCGAAGAGCGCATAAACTTTGAGCTTTTTACCATCCGCACAATGGGATTTGCAGGATACTTTTTGATAGTTGCCGACTTTATAAAAGCGGGCCGTAATATGGGCGTATTCATTGGTCCCGGCCGTGGTTCGGCAGCGGGATCAGTAGTAGCATATTGTACAGGTATTACCAATATCGACCCATTAAAGTACAACCTCCTGTTTGAGCGTTTCCTTAACCCCGATCGTAAATCAATGCCCGATATTGATACGGACTTTGATGATGCCGGTCGGCAAAAGGTTATTGACTATGTGGTTGATAAATATGGTAAGAATCAGGTAGCGCAAATTATCACTTATGGTTCAATGGCTGCCCGTACCAGTATACAGGATGTTGGCCGCGTATTGGATATGCCTTTAGCAGATGTGAACGCCCTGAAAAAGCTGGTACCTGATACATTGGGCATCAACCTAAAAACCGCTATTGAGCAGGTGCCCGAGCTGCAGCAAATTTACAAATCTACCGATCTGAAAGGTATTGTGCTTCGGGAGGCTGAAAAGCTGGAAGGATCGGTTCGTAATACAGGTGTGCATGCCGCGGGTATTATTATTGCCCCTTATGATTTAACGGATATTGTGCCGGTTGCTACCGCCAAGGATTCTGACCTGTTGGTTACCCAGTATGATGGCCGTGTAATTGAGGATGCCGGTGTAATTAAGATGGACTTTTTGGGACTTAAAACCCTTACCATTATTAAGGATGCGCTAAGGCTGATCAAGCAGAATCATAATGTTGAAATTGATATAGATTATATCCCGCTGGATGATCAGAAAACTTACGAGCTTTATCAGCGGGGCGATACCAACGGTACGTTCCAGTTTGAAAGTGACGGTATGCAAATGTACCTGCGCGATCTTAAGCCCGATAAGTTTGAGGATTTGATAGCCATGAACGCCCTGTACCGCCCGGGCCCGATAGAGTACATTCCTAACTTTATCAAGCGTAAACACGGTTTAGAGCCTATAGTGTTTGACCTGGCCGATATGGAGGAATACCTGGGCGAAACATATGGTATTACCGTGTATCAGGAGCAGGTGATGCTTCTGTCGCAAAAACTGGCGGGCTTTAGTAAAGGTGATGCCGACGTTTTGCGTAAGGCAATGGGTAAAAAGCAAATTGAAGTGCTGAACAAGATGGAAGCCCAGTTTATGGACGGGGCTATAGCTAAAGGCCATCCTAAAGATAAGTTAACCAAAATATGGAATGACTGGAAAGCTTTTGCGCAGTACGCTTTCAATAAATCGCACTCTACCTGTTATGCTTTTGTGGCCTATCAAACAGCTTTTTTAAAAGCGCACTACCCGGCTGAATATATGGCGGCGGTTTTAAATAACCAAAACAACATGGAGAAGATCACCTTCTTTATGGAAGAATGCCGCAGGATGGGTGTACAGGTGTTAGGGCCTGATATTAACGAGAGTGATATGGCGTTTGCACCAAATAAAAAAGGAGTGATCCGTTTTGGATTAACCGGTGTAAAAGGCGTGGGTGATAAAGCGGTTGAAAGTATTATTGAAGAACGACTGGAACGCGGCCCATATAAAAACGTTTATGATTTTGCACAACGGTCAAACACACGGTCGGTAAACAGAAAATCATATGAGAATCTGGTTTATGGCGGCGCTTTTGATGAGTTTGGGCTAAATCGTTCGCAGTTTTTTGCCAAAACAGAGAACGGCCTTTTAACAGGGGTTGAGCGCCTGATTAAGTATGGTAACGATTACCAGAATACGCAAAATAGTTCACAATCATCGTTATTTGGCGGTTCAGTAGCATCATACATTCCTGAACCGGCTATGCCCGAAGCAGAAGAATGGCCGCTGATAGAAAAGCTGAAGTACGAGAAAGAAGTTATTGGTATATACCTAACCGGCCACCCGCTTGATAACTATAAGCTGGAGCTGGAGAAATATTGCAACACCACTATCAGCGAATTAAAAAACGTGCAAAAAGCCCGTTCAGGCGAGGGTGGCGAAGAGGTTATGGCTAATCTGGCAAACCTGCGTAAGCGCGGAGAAATTTGCATTGGTGGCCTTGTTGCAAACGTACAGCACCGGTTTACAAAAATGGGTAAACCGTTTGGCTCTTTCGTTTTAGAGGATTATAATGAATCTTACGAGTTTGCTTTTTTTGGAGAAGATTACGTGAAATTCCGTAACCTGATGGTTGAAGGTTATTTCCTGCACATAAAAGGATTGATAGAGGAAAAATACAGACAAAAAGATAACTGGGACATGCGGGTAACTACCATGAGCCTGTTATCTGAAATGCGGGATAAATTAACCAAGTCATTAACCGTTTGTGTAGATGTAAAGGCGCTAAACGACCAGTTGTTAGATAATCTGCACCAAATAATTAGTTCAAATAACGAAAAGTATCCGGCAAAAAGCTGTACGCTCAAATTCAAGGTAAAGGATGGGGAGGAATCTATTTATGTAGATCTGGCCTCTAAATCATACCGGGTAAGCCCAAGTGATGACCTGATGGCCGAGATTTATAGCTTGACGAATACACAGGCGGTGTTATTGTAAGCTTATTAGGTTTCGAGATATGTCGACTTTATAATTCTTTAAAGCCAATATTATTTAACATCTGTCATTATTATCCACATTGATAATATAATTGTCACATTGTCATGTGGGTATTTGTGGCAAGCTATTTGAATAGTATATATTTGTACACTAAAAATTTAAAAAATAATATCATGGCTTTAGAAATAACTGATGCAAACTTTGAAGAACTTGTTCTTAAATCAGATAAACCTGTACTTGTTGATTTTTGGGCAGAATGGTGCGGTCCGTGTAGGATGGTTGGTCCGGTAGTAGAAGAGATTGCTAAAGAATACGATGGTCAAGCCGTTGTAGGTAAAGTAAACGTTGACAACAATCCAGGCATATCTATGAAGTTTGGCATTCGTAATATCCCAGCTTTATTGTTCTTTAAGAACGGCGAGATAGTTGACAAACAAATAGGTGCAGTTCCAAAATCAGTATTGGCTGATAAATTAGCTAAGCAATTAGCATAAGCACAACACATATAATAAAAAGGGCCCCGGTTTACCGGGGCTCTTTTTGTTTAGCTGAAAGCTGTTTAACAGATTTCAGCTAAAATTACATTCTGCTAACGCTGCCGCTGCCTGCCTTTGAGCTTGATATATTTTTGGCTGCACCTGTATAATGTACATCGCCCGAGCCTACTACCGAAGCCTCAATTTTATCTGCTGCGTTCACTTTTGCATCACCTGATCCTGCAACTTTAACTGTAGTGTTAGTAGTAGTTAAATTTTGACCGGTAAAATCACCTGAACCTACAACACTAACAGATGAATTTTCTGCATGGCCGCTTACAGTAATATCGCCTGAACCGGATATGCTGCTTTCCAGTGATTTTACATCAACCTTGCCGGTAAGATCACCTGAGCCGGTAAGTTTTAGCTTTAATGAAGGGGCTCTTAATCCATTTTTAAAATAAACATCACCTGAACCTGAAAGACTAACAGCGTTTGCATCTTTTATTGATACATAAACAATCATCTTTTTATTGCCCCAGTTCCAGTTAAAGCCCTTGTTGTTTTTGGTATAGATTTTTAAAACCCCACCCTCAACTTCGGTAACAATACGGTCAATTACATCAGACGGTGCCTCAACCTTTACAGATTCGGTTGATCCCTGGGTAATATATACATCAAATGAACCGGCAACGCTAACCGCGTTAAAGCCTGATAGGTGGCGGTCTTCTGAATCAAAAGCTTTTGCTATGTTAACCTTCGCGAACGAAAAGCTGCTAATGGCAACAAGTAAGGCAGCCATTATAAGTTTCTTTACTGATTTCATGGTTTGTTAGTTTTCTGATAAGACGCACATTGGATCAGGTAGGTTGCATTCTTTTGAAAATTATTTTTAAACCAGATCTCTCCAAATGTCATTGCGAGGAGCGTAGCGACGCGGCAATCTAGTTGCATGCAAAGCCCGTTCATACATTAACGACGAGATTGCTTCGTCGTTCCTCCTCGCAATGACACAGTGGTTAAGTTCTCTTAATCTACCAGTACTCCTATGTAATAGTTAAATGTATCTACCTCTACATTGTCCTTGGTAGCACCATCAATATTTACCGGTGAAAAGCGGGTTCCCGGA
Source organism: Mucilaginibacter sp. (assembly GCA_028288315.1). Lineage (GTDB taxonomy): Bacteria > Bacteroidota > Bacteroidia > Sphingobacteriales > Sphingobacteriaceae > Mucilaginibacter. The sequence goes on along the minus strand of JAQBNY010000079.1, from coordinate 2,418 downwards.
GTAATGAATTTATACTCACCACCTTTTATTCTTACTTTCACAGGCATGTTAAAGTTAGGTGCATTGGCTATCCAGCGGCACATTAACTCACCATGTAAAGTCATAAACTCAAGTGTTGGAATGCTTTTATATTTTAAATACTGATCAAATACCTGAGTAAGGTTTTTACCGCTTTGCTGGTTAATATAATTTACAACCTGCTCATAGGTAACCGTTTGATGGTAAAAGGTTTTGTTTAAGCCCCGCAAAATATTACGCCATTTTTCATCATCGTTAATAATGGTGCGTATTATGTTCAGCATGTTGCCGCCTTTGCAATACATATCGCCTGAACCTTCTTTGTTTACCCCATACGGAGCAATAATAGGACTATCATTTTGGATAGCCATACGGGTACCATGCACATATTCCTGCCCGGCTTGTTTACCCCATATAGATTCAATAAACAGCGATTCGCTGTAATTGGTAAAGCTTTCATGTATCCACATATCAGCCAAATCTTTTGAGGTAATGTTATTTCCAAACCACTCGTGCCCACTCTCGTGTACCACAATAAAATCCCACTTTAATCCCCAACCCGTGCCAGACATGTCGCGACCCAGGTAGCCGTTACCGTAATGATTACCATAAGCAACTCCGCTTTGGTGCTCCATACCTAAGTGATGGGTTTCTATCAGTTTATAACCATCCTCATAAAAAGGATAGGGGCCAAACCAGTGCTCAAAAGCTTTCAGCATTGGCTTAACATTCTTATCAAATTGCTTTTTGGCTTTGGCAACGTTATAACTAAGGGGCCAGTAGTCTAAGGTTAACTTACCTTTTTCGCCCATGTAGGTATCGGTTATGTGGACGTAGTCGCCAATGTTGGCCTCAATGTTATAATTATTGATGGGTTGCGAAACAAACCAATCAAACCGGGTATAGCCATCTTTTAGCTGGGTAATTTTACGCAGCCTGCCATTTGATACATCCTTTAACCCTTTAGGTACGCTGATGCTGATTAAGGCGCTGTCTACTTCATCTGCCTGTTGATCTTTTGTGGGCCACCATACGCTTGCACCCATTCCCTGGCATGCGGTTGATACCCAATTATGCCCCAACGAATCTACATGGTATTCAACACCTCCATCCCATGGCGCTCTTTTAGCAATAACCGGGTTGCCTGAATAATATACCGTAAACTGATCCTTGCTGCCCTTGGTGATAGCCTGCGGAAAGGTTACGAATACTGCGTTAAACTCGCGGGTATAAGGGAGCTCTTTGCCTTTGTAAACAATCTTCTCAAGCTTTAAATTAGAGAACAGATCAAACTGAAGCCGGGTAAAATCCTGCTCGGCAGTAAACTTGAACAATACATTTCCGCTAATGAATTTGTTGTCAATATCAAACTTCACATCAAGGTGGTAATAGTTAATATCGTAACAGATACGCAAGGGGGAAGTTAACGACCCACGCAAGGTGTCGGCACGCGTAAATACTTCCTTTTTGGCGCCAAGCTGGGCAAAAGTAATAACTGGCAGAGCTATAAAAAATGTAAGGCTTAATAGCTTATGGTATAATTTCATTTGAATTTTAATAAGAGCTGTAAAATTAAAAAGAAAATGGGTTGAGAAAGCCCTCAACCCATTTTCTTTTTGTTATGGTAACTATTAATAACCAACCGTTAATCTCTATTTCAATACTTCTACATCAATAAAGCTGTCGTTATATACAGTGTGTGTTGCTTTAATGTAGTCGCTTTCATTTGCTTTATATGGGTTCTCTACAAATTTTTGCGGATTACGAGCAAACAGCGGGAATGCCGTGCTTTGCACCTGTATCATAATACGATGACCTTTTTTAAAGGTATGCAATACATCCTGCAGGCGGAAGTTTACATCAGTTTTTTGATTAGCTATCATTGGTGCAGGTTTTTCAAAACCATTACGGAAACGCGCCGGCATTATCTCAGAGCGTACCATTTGCTGGTAGTTGCTCAGGATGATGTTTTTGTTAGGCATGTAGGCGTTGTTTTGCTCATCCGGAGGGTAAACGTCTATCAGTTTAACAATCCAATCTGCATCGGTGCCGGTAGTTGCTACTTTTAGGTTAGCCATTATCTCGCCGCCCAAGGTAACATCATCGGTTAAAGCATCACTCTGGAAAACCAATACATCAGTTCTGCGGCCTGCAAAACGTTGATCCTCGCTCATGTAGTTGTGCGGGGTAAAGCCCATTGTGGTGGTATTATCTTCGGTATAAGGTACCGGTTTAAGCGGGTCACTTACAAAAGTGGTGGTGCCGGCAGCTGATGGCTGTGTGTTAGCCAGTTTACCATCATTGCTTAAATACAATTTTTGGTGTGTTGCAGCAGGCGAAGGCCATTTATCAAATGTTTGCCATTCTTTTTTACCGGTATTAAACATGTAAGCTTCTGGC
>JAQBNY010000068.1 GCA_028288315.1 Mucilaginibacter sp. | reverse complement strand
TGGATTTTTTCTTTTCCCGTTCTTTTTTGCTAAATGTCTCTGTAGATCTGCCCATTCGCAAATATAACATGAAGTCTTGCAGTTTCGGCTATTTTTCTCCACAATGATTGCGTTCTGATTGAGCTTATTTGACTTTTCAACGCGACCACTATTAGCCATATAGATTTGAGATTAATTTTCAAGTATGACTTTTAATGCTTTTTCCTTGGCGGCATCTTCAAACGTGTCATACGCTTGCAGTATCTGACCCAGTTTAAACCTGTGGGTGATCAGCTTTTTCAGTTCAATTCGTTTGGACTGAACTGTTTTCAAAAGCATGGGTGTAGTTACAGTATCAACCAACCCGGTGGTGATAGTGATATTTCTTGACCATAGTGTTTCCAGGTGCAACTCAACGCTTTTTCCGTGAACACCGATGTTGGCGATATGGCCACCTGCGGCTATTATGGCTTCGCACAATTCAAATGTGGCAGGTACGCCTACCGCTTCAATGGCTGTATCAACGCCCTTACCACCGGTAAGTTCCATCACTTTTGTCAGTGCGTTTTCACTGGCGCTATTTATAAGATGAGTGGCTCCGAAAGTTTTAGCAACCTCAAGTCGGTTATCATCCTGGTCTATGACAATAATTTCTGCGGGAGTATAAAATTGAGCGGTTAATAACGCAGCCATACCTACTGGGCCGGCACCTACAATAGCAATGGTATCACCGGGCTTTACCTGGCCGTTTAGAACGCCACATTCGAACCCTGTTGGTAAAATATCACTCAACATCACCAAGGCCTCTTCATCAGAACCGACAGGAATAGGATAAAGACTGTTATCGGCATAAGGTATCCTTACATATTCGGCCTGTGTACCATCGATCATATGACCTAGGATCCAGCCACCTCTTTCACAGTGCGAATACATGCCTTTTTTGCAGAATTCGCATTTGCCGCAAGAGGTTATGCAGGATATGATCACATGGTCGCCTTTTTTGAAATTGCTTACCGAGCTTCCGACTTCTTCAATGACACCAACACCTTCGTGGCCTAAGATTCTTCCGTCAGTTACTTCAGGCACGTCGCCCTTCATAATATGCAGGTCGGTTCCGCATATGGTTGTTTTTAATATTTTAACAACAGCATCTGTTGTTTCTGTTATAACAGGGTTTGGTTTTTCTTCCCATGACTTCTTGCCGGGGCCGTGATACACTAACGCTTTCATGTTTTTTGGTTTAACTGGGATGAACTGTTATTAGGCAAAAGTACCCGGACTATCTGTTGAGAGGAGTGATGAGTATCATGGCTGTAAATGATCTTCATCATATAAATATTTAATTTAGAATGAGTTATATTGTTAAATTCCGTTTAATAATTACATTATTGCTTTCGAACCAATCAACAATTACCACTTACAACATAGAAGAATGACAGAGGTTTTACAATAGCTTATTTCTTTAAGGGAAATATTTTTAAAACCATAGTTAGGTTCCAATTGTATAAAAAGAAAAGGAATGTTATGAAATGTATGTATCCTTCCAACGAATCCTTAATGAAATTGTCGCCAACATCATGTAATGGTGCATGCCGTATGTATGGCAATCAAAATTATGTGCAAGTTTCCATTAGGGCTTTAACTACTTTTATGATCAAACCTGAAACCAAGAAACCGTCAACAAGCAAGCAATAAATAGTTATTTATAATATGGCGGTTTCAAATAAAGCACATAGCTTTCATTTTCAATCGCCTTTTTCCATTGCTTAATAAGGTTTTTATAAGCTTCGCCAACCGGCCTTATATTACGCTGCAGATCATAAAGCCCTAACGGGTTCACATTACCGGCATCATTTCGTAAAGCCGAATCCCAATCCACCTGATCTGTTAAACTATACCAGGTAAAACCATAAATAGGGATACCATCGCGTTTTAAACGCCGTACATTGGCCCATTGGGTTTGCAACCACCTAACGGCATTGGGTTCGCTAATATTAGTTTCAGTATGCATAACGGGTAGCTTATAACGGTTATAATACTGTTGGGTAATTACATAATAGCCAAAAATTTCGCCCGCTGCAGAAGTACTGCCATCCTCATGTACCATATGCTCATTGGTAATGTAATAATCATTCCCCATCACACAACTACCTTTAATCAGGTTGTTTTCAAACCAGCGGTATTCTTGTTTTGTCATCCCGTTCTCCAGCAAATATTCATACATTACTACGCTTAAAGGATAACCATAACTAAGATCAAGGGACAAGAATCGTTTCTGATTCAAGAAAGAAGACAATGGGTCGCAATCCGGCGTTTCCGGGTGGAAATACTCAGACGATTCGCTTTGAATAAATACAGCGCTGGGCTGTACTTCTAAAATGGCTTGCATAGCCAAAACGTTTGCTTTACAGAGATTTTTTAACGCGTTTACAAATGAGCGGTCATCTGTTTTGCATTCGTTCCACCAACCATATTGAGCTGAAAAAGCAGCAGCGATAAAGATCTCATTTACTGGTGTATAGAAACGGATGTAACTATAACGACTTGCAAACGCTTTTGCATATTCGGCAAAATAAGCAGGAAAATAAGAATTCTGAAAATCTCCTAACCAATCAGGCAACCCAAAATGACAAAGATCAACTATAGGAGTTATTTCCTTTTCTTTCATATAGGCAAATACTTCGTCGGCAAAGCTCCAGTCATACTTCCCCGGCGCCTCATGTACTTTATAATAAGCTGGGCCGTAACGAAGTACATCAATTCCGGTTTCTATAACAAGGTCCAGATCTTGTTTCCATTGTTTATAATGTCCACATTTTTCCATCTCATTTATCCTTTTTCGTGTCCCGTCAGGTAGGGTAATGTTTGGATAACTGTTTTCTATCCCCGTAGCAAACATGAATTTATTCTTATTCATAAGTCAATATCTGGCTATTGTCAACTACTGGTTGTCAACTAATTAATTAAGTAAATTTTAAATAAATGGTTTTTGGCCTATGGAATTTTAAATAGAAAGTATCGATCTATATTATTTTATTAGTTTATTTTTTATCCTTTTAAAACAATTTATTGTTAATATCATTAATTATATAAACAGATTTATAGGACATAAGGAGTAATATGAAATTATTAAAAGATACACGCACTGATAACCAAATAAAAAACCTTTTCCAAAACCTACCAAAAAGTATTATATGCTTATCGCACTTACGATGGGACTTTGTTTACCAACGACCACAGCATTTATTAACCCGGTTTGCAGAAACTTTTAAAATATTCTTTTTCGAAGAACCGGTTTACGATGCTCAAGAGCAGCCTTATTATTCTTACCTGGAGCAAAGTGATAACATATACAGAATAATACCACATTTACCTACTGGGTTAAACAATCTTGAAGGCACAACCATGCTTAAGTTGTTATTTGACCAGTTTATGGAAAATAAAAACCTTTCTGACTTTGCTTTTTGGTATTACACACCCATGGCCCTAGAATTTACCAGGAGGTATATTCCGGAGTTGATTATATATGACTGTATGGATGAATTATCGGCCTTTAAGTTTGCTCCCGAAGCTTTAAAAGACCTGGAGCAGGAATTGTTAAAAAAAGCGGATATTGTTTTTACAGGTGGACAATCACTTTATGAAGCCAAGAAAAATCAGCATGCCAATATTTACCCTTTCCCAAGCAGTATTGACAAAAAGCACTTTGCACAAGCACGACAACTAAAACAAAGTTTTGCTAATACGCGCTCTACCGGCCAGCCTACGCTTGGTTTTTATGGAGTAATTGATGAGCGTTTTGATATGGATCTTATTCGCGGAATAGCTGATATGCGGCCCAACTGGCAAATTGTACTTATTGGCCCTATCGTAAAGATTGCCCCATCTACACTTCCTAAAAACCATAATATTAAATACCTGGGCCCTAAAAACTACAGCGACCTGCCAAGCTATCTTGCAACCTGGGATGTGGCACTTATCCCATTTCTGTTAAATGAATCCACGCGGTATATCAGTCCAACAAAAACACCCGAATATTTAGCCGCCGGGGTCCCTGTTATTTCTACCCCCATAAGAGACGTAATAAATCCATATGGAAAAAATAAACATGTAGCTATAGGCAGTACAGCAGAGGAGTTTGTAACCGCGGCTGAATATATATTACAAACCGCCAATTATGATTGGACTGAAATAGACGATTTTTTAGACCAAAACTCCTGGGATAAAACCTGTCAAAACATGTTGGCTATGATTAAAAAAACGATAACCAGCCGTTCGTTAACCTCTACTAAACAAATATATGTTTGATTTTTTAATTGTAGGCGCCGGATTTGCCGGTAGTGTACTGGCTGAGAGACTGGCCAGCGTAGAAAATAAAAAGGTACTGTTACTAGATAAGCGAAATCATATTGGTGGTAATGCGTATGATTATTTTAATGAGGCCGGAATATTGATACATAAATATGGGCCTCATATTTTTCATACCAATTGCAAAGATGTTTTTAATTATCTGTCGCATTTTACAGAATGGCGCAACTATCAACATAGAGTGCTGGCCTGTGTAGATGGGCAACAGGTGCCCATTCCAATTAACTTAACAACCATTAACAGCTTATATGGCTTAAACCTAAGCAGTGCAGCTCTGG
>JAQBNY010000065.1 GCA_028288315.1 Mucilaginibacter sp. | reverse complement strand
CATAAATAAATTGTGGAATAAATATTGTATGTTTAAACATATAAAATTAAATTGTTATGAAACAAGTACTTTATCCCGCTAATGAACGCGGATTTAATGATATAGGCTGGCTAAAGGCCAATTTCTCTTTTAGCTTTGGGCCATATTACAACCCTGAGAAAGAGAACTTTGGTGTATTACGTGTATTAAATGACGATATTATTGCAGCGGGCAGGGGTTTTGGCGCGCATCCACACGATAATATGGAGATTACTACCATAGTATTAAAGGGCGCGTTAGAACATAAAGACAGTATGGGAAATGTTGGTGTTATAAATGCCGGAGATGTACAGGTAATGTCTGCCGGTACTGGCGTAACGCACTCAGAATATAATCCATCGTCAACCGAAGCAACACAATCACTTCAAATATGGATCTTCCCTAAAGAGAGGAATATTAAACCTCGTTACGATCAGAAGAGTTTTGTTGAAGCATTAGTACACAATCAGCTCACTACATTGATATCGCCTGATAAAAATGCTACAGACACCTTATGGCTTAATCAGGATACAACCTTCTCAATGGGCAAATTTGATGCGGGCCAACAGATAAGATATTCCATAAAAACTCCAGGAAATGGGGCATATGTATTTGTATTAGAAGGCGGCGTAGGCATTGGTGGTAACCAGTTAAACAAAAGAGATGCGATAGGTGTTTATGATATTAGTTCGTTTACAATTGAAACCAATTCAGAAACCCACTTATTGATCATTGAAGTGCCGATGCTTTAATTCCGCTTCGTAATTATATTGCTGGATTCAAAACAATTGGCAAATAGATTGTTTATAACTGGCAAGTAATTAGAAGATTATGGCAGAACAGGCAATTCCTGGGTATAAAAGATGGCTGGAAGGCATTGGAGAACAGGGTGTTTTCTTTTCGCAGTTCTTCAGAAATATTTTTAAAGGCGGCTTTGAGTGGTCAGAGTTTGTGCGGCAGTGTTATGAGATTGGTTACAAATCTTTTATGCTGGTAGGCCTTACGTCATTCATTATGGGCCTGGTACTCATATTACAATTACGGCCATCAATGGTTGATATGGGTGCCGAGTCCATGCTGCCTAAAACGCTGGCTGTTTCTTTTATCCGTGAAATGGGGCCGGTTATTACCGCTATTATTTGCGCCGGCAAAATAGCGTCAAGTATTGGGGCCGAACTTGGGAGCATGAAGGTTACTGAGCAAATAGATGCCATGGAAGTATCCGGCGCTAACCCAACCCAATATTTAGTGGTTACCCGTATATTGGCAGTAACTCTTATGGTTCCCATCCTAACTTTAATGGGCGATGTGATAGGCCTTTTCGGTGGCTTTCTGGCGTTGAATTTTACAGATGAGATTAGCTTTAAGCTATATTTTAACAAGTGTATCGCGTCGCTTGAATTTATTGATTTTTTACCTGCATTTGTTAAGACGTTTTTCTTTGGATTTGCCATTGGCTTTGTAGGCTGTTATAAAGGTTTCCATTCAGATAAGGGTACCGAGAGTGTGGGTTTAGCGGCAAATTCTGCCGTAGTAACGGCCTCCCTATGGATTTTTGTTATTGATGCTATTGCTGTACAAATTACCAGCTTATTATATTATAGATAGGCATGGAAGAGACAGCAATAAAGTATAAAGGAGAAACACAAGCCTCAAAGCAGGAGGTTGTTGTTGATATAGAGCATCTTAGCAAATCATTCGGCTCAAAAGAGGTGTTAAAGGATATCAGCCTGAAAATAAAACGGGGCGAAAATGTAGTTGTGCTGGGTAAATCAGGCGAGGGTAAATCGGTTACTATCCAATGCATTGTTGGACTGCTTACCCCAGATAGCGGAACAGTAAAAGTGTTTGGAGAAGAGGTTGCTGAAATGAGCAACGAAGAATTAAAGGAACTGCGCACTAAGGTTGGTTTTTTGTTCCAGAGCGGTGCTTTGTATGATTCAATGACCGTGCGTGAGAATATGGAGTTCCCGCTTACACGTGTATTGAAAATGAAGGACCAGGCAGAGATTGACAAACGCGTAGAGGAAGTATTGGACGCCGTTGGCCTGCTGGAGGCTATAGACAAGATGCCGTCAGATCTTTCTGGAGGGATGAGAAAGCGTGCCGGACTTGCAAGAACAATGATTGTACGGCCCGAGATTATGCTCTATGACGAACCCACCACGGGCCTTGACCCCATTACCTCGCGCGAGATAAGTGAGTTGATCCTGCAGGTGCAAAAGAAGTATAAAACTACATCTATCATTATTACCCACGATATGGATTGCGCAAAAATTACCGCAGACCGGGTTGTGATCATGGATGATGGAGAATATATAGCCGAGGGATCTTTTGATGAATTAAAAAACTCAAAAGACAAATTGGTAAGATCATTTTTTAACGAAGCAGCATGAGAACCACATCATCACAAAAAGTAAAAATAGGCCTGTTCACCTTCATAGGATTTGTAATACTGTTACTGGCCGTATTCTTTATTGGCAATCAAAAAAGCCTTTTCAACTCAACCTTTAGGGTTTACGGAACTTTTAAAAATGTAAACGGATTAACTGTAGGTAACAATGTGCGCTTTGCAGGTATAAACGTTGGCGTGGTTGAAGCCATTAACATTGTGACAGACAGTTCTGTACGTGTTGATCTGAGCCTGAACAATTCCGTTAAAAAATTCATTAAAAAAGATTCTAAGCTTAGCATTGGTAGCGATGGTTTGATGGGCGATAAGCTGATAGTGATTTCTCCCGGGGGGATAAATAGCAGTCAAGAAATTGAAACTGGCAACGAAATAAAATCGATTAACCCGGTAGATGTAGACAAGATCATAACAAAACTTACAAAAGTAGCCGACAATGCGGAAACGCTAACCAGCAACCTGTCTGAAATAGTAGCTAAAGTAAACAGTGGAAAAGGAAGCATTGGCAGATTGTTAAATGATGATAAAATAGCCCGCGACCTGGAAGGTACAGTTAAACAGGCCAAAACCACCATGAAGGGTGTGCACAGTACTACAGCAACACTAAACGAAGATTTAAAGGCCGCACAAAGCAACTTTTTATTAAAAGGATTCTTTAATAAGAAGAAAAAGGCAGCAAAGGCTAAACAAGATTCTATCAATAAGGTTAAGGAAGATGCTATAAAGGCGAAAGAAAAGGCAGCGAAGAATGATAATTGATGTAGACGCAATACTTCTCACGCTAACGCGGTCATTGCTACATTAATAGCTCTAAATGCCATTGGGAGATAATATAATCAACAATAAAAAGGGGGCTGTTAGGCCCCCTTTTTATTATAATGCTTTTGTTATATCGTCAGATAGTGGCTTTACTGCCGAACGATAACGGTGGATTAGCTTACCATTTTCGTCTATCAAAAACTTTTCAAAGTTCCACTTAATCTCACCGGTAAAGTCAGGATTTGGTTCTGCGGTTAAATAAGCGAATAATGGGTCTATATCGTCGCCCTTAACACTCACTTTGCTGCTTAGCGGGAAGGTAACGCCAAAATTCTTTTCGCAAAAGGTTTTAATATCTGCATTAGTACCTGGTTCCTGTGATGCAAAATTATTTGCCGGGAAACCAACAACAACCAATTTGTCTTTGTATTGATCGGCCAATTTTTGCAATTCAGCATATTGTGGGGTATAACCACATTTAGAGGCGGTATTTACAATAAGTAACTTTTTGCCTTTGTATTTAGCTAAAGAAAAAGGCTTGCCGTCAATAGTTGTCAGCTTGAATGTATATACTTTAGGTGAGGCAGATGTAACAAACATCAGCGATAATAACAATGCAAGTGTTTTCATGGTTTAAAAATGAAGATGAATAATTATATATGTAAAATTAGTTATTAAAAACTTCTTTTACTTAAATAATGGTCTTCTTTTAATGTCATTTTTTTCTTATCTGCTACAGATTTGTCCTTATAACCCAACAAGTGCAGGGCGCCATGTATTATCACGCGGTGCAGTTCCTGCGCTTCGGTAACGGCAAACTTGGCTGCGTTCTCTTTTATACGCTCAATAGAAATGAAAATATCCCCGGCAATGGTACTATGCTCTTCAGAATTATCAAAGGTAATGATATCCGTATAGGTATCATGATCAAGGTATTGTTGGTTTATTTGCAGCAGGTATTCGTCCGAACAAAAGACATAGGTAAGTTCGGCAAGCCTAAAGCCCTCAGCCTCAATCGTTTCCGTTATCCATTTGCGAACAGCGGTTTTGTTTTTTAGTTTATAGCTTATGTCTTCTTCAAAAAACTGTATGGCGGGCATTATATTTTAAAATGTAGTTCAACCTCGTTGCCAGCAGCATTAAATATGCACTGGTCTGCAAGGTGCTTTAGAATAAATACCCCACGTCCGGTAAGTTCTTCCACACGATCAGGTGCAGTTGGGTCTGGCAGGTCATTATAGTTAAAGCCAGGGCCTTCGTCGGTTATGGTCCAAATGATGCGCTTTGGCTCAACATCAGCATTAACTATAACCATTTTATTAGGGTCTAGCTTATTGCCATGTACAATGGCATTTATCAGAGCTTCATTTAAGCAGGTCATCATGTTAGCGAAAGTGTCCTCACTAATCTGATATTTATCCGCAATTACTTCAATCAAATTCTCAAGCAATGTTATGCTTTCATATTTTGATGGAAGTTGTAAGGTATATAATTCTCCCGTTTGCACATTAGCCGGTTCCATGTTATTTAGCGTTAAGTTGGTCAAAATAGATTTTAATTTTTTGCCTGTAGTACAAATTAAGTGCCGAAGGGACTGTTCTTATCTGTTCTACCTGCTTTGTTTTTATCTGCTTATAATCCAGCAAAGCATTAATATACCCCGGCGGCATGTCATTTGCGGCTCGGCTTTCCCTTTTTTGGTCTTGCTCGCGTTGCTGTTCAGCCTTTTCTGCTTCCAACAACCGCGTTTGAATTTGTTGTTGTCTCTTCAGTGCCTCATCTGTAATTCTCCTGTTTACGAGATCGTTTTCAGTTTGTTCCATTTCTTTTGCAATTTTATCAAGGTTGCCTAAGCCGTTAGTACCATCTTTGTTATTATCTTTATTAAATTGTAGTAATGTTTGCCTTATTAGCTGCTGTTGGCGAGCCATTTTTGCCAACTGCTCACTCATGCCTTGCTGCCCCTGCTGTCCTCCCTTTCCTTGTTGGCCCGGCTGGTTGCCTTGTTGCTTCATTTGGTCGCGGGCTTGTTGCATATTTTTATTAAGCTGCTGCTGCATTTTACTTAATTGAGATAATGACGGCGTGCCTTTTTTACCTTTGCTGTCTCCGCTTTTGTTCATGCTTTTTTGCAGTTGATCAAGCGCTTCGCTCAGCATAAGAGCAAGATTGTTCATCGATGTCATGGCAAATTGCTGGTTACGGGTAGCTAAAGCGGTATTACGTTCGTCAAGGTTATTAAGCGCCTGATCGATATGCTCATTTATACTGGTTATTTCTTTATTTACAGTTGATTGTATTTGTGGTATGCGCTTACTTAAAGCATATAGTGTATCCTCAGCTGTTTTCAAATTGTCTTTTACATCTTTCTGGCTTTGAGCCAGGGAAATATAGGTGGGATCACTTGTATAAGTGCTCCTTAATGATTGCATTATTTTTTCTTGGGTGAAAGAACTATTTACTAACGATTTTAATAACTCGCGTAATTGCCTTGCATCAATATTGTTCTGGCTGCTTTCGCCCTCTTCCTCATTTTGTTCCAGTTTATTGGCCAGTTGTTTCATTTGTTTTGCCGCTTGCTCCTGTGATTTTGAAGCCTGCTGCCTATTGTTCTTTTGCAAACTGTTGCTACTTTGCTTCATCTGTTCATCAATGGCCTGCTTTTCCTTTTCGGGGTTTTCAAATTGTTGTTTTTTACCGTTTTGTTCATTAGTCTTCTGGAGGTCGTCAAGTGATTTCTTAACATCCTGGAACTGGTTATTCAGTTTTTGTTGCTGCTGCAGATCTTCAGTACTATTCCCAGCCTTTTCTGTTTTATCAGATAGCTTTTGTTGTTCATTTGCCAGTTGATTAAGTTGATTAATACTTTGATTAAGTTTCTGTTCAAAATCTAACTTTTTATACAATTCCAGCATGCGGTCCAGCTCTTTCTTTAACGATTTATTGTCATTTTGCATTTTAGAAAGTTCATCACGCGTAGCATCCTTTTGGTCCTGATTCATTAACTGCTGTAGTTTTTCAAGCATTTCTTTAGTCTTGTCGTCAAGCATGTTTTTAAACAGTTCATCTATCTGTTGCTGTTTTTCGGTCAGTTCCTCTTTTTGCTGCTGGTTTTCCTGGCGATTATATAGGTTCTTTTTATTTTCCTTTTGTATATCCCTAACCAATCCATCTAAATCCTTGCGTTTTTGAAGCAATTCTTCTACCTGTTTTTTCTCGTCAAAAGATAGATTGTTCTTGTCTAAAAACGACTGATTTAGCTTTTTAGCGTCTTTTTCAATTTGGCCGGCCAGTTTTACTGCTGATTGCATTTTTTGCTTTACTGCCTGTGTACCGGCGTTTAACTGTTCGGCCAGTTTGGCTGCATCTGGAATGTTCAAAGTGCGCTCCGGCGAGCGAGCGGTTTTGGGGCCATTAACAGCATCGTTATCTGCCACCTCAAAATAATAGGTGATGTTTTCTCCTGCCTTTATGCCCATTTCTTTCAGGTTCCAAAAATAAAAAAAGCCGCTTTGTGTTGCCGATAGATCTGCTTTAACCGATTTTGTAAATGAATGTTCCTGACCGTTATCGGCCGATCTGTAATGAAATGTTAACGATGAAAAACCATGATCGTCCTGTATTTTACCGTTAAAGTAGAAAGCTTTCATACTTACAGAGTCGGGTTTTTCATTAACCTCAATTGATGGCGGTTCATCCGCTATAACATTAATGCGGTATCCTGCCGAGTCGCTACGGTTTATAGCATTGTTCATCGGGTTTATTTTGTAAAAAGTGTTTTTAAATATTTTTTCCTGGTGCTCAAACAGGTTGTTTCCTGTTGGCTTTAAAGGTTTACTATCATTATCTATATTAAAAACAAGCCCGGTAGCATTTTGTGTGTAGAATTTCCAGTTTATTAAAGTTCCTGCCGGAAGGCTCAGATCGCCGGCATTGGCAACCACCTCATTTTTTTTATGCAGATAGGCGGGATAAGTTAGTTCTGCATCAAAGTGCAACACCACAGGGCGAAGATGAACCTTGATCTCATAAGGAGCAGAGGTAAAACCATTCCCCGATAATTTAAACGAGGTGTTTTGCTGCAGGTTGCTGAATAGATAATGGAACCGGCTAATATTCTCTTTATCCAATTTAAAAGTATTGGTAGCCGTTTCTACATATACATCAGCCGGCAGGTTATTACCGGCAAGTTTAAGTTCCAGCTTTAGGTCCTCGCCCTGCACGGCCGACAAGCTTTTATTCATAACCACAAATTGGAAAGGAGCGGCAGGGGCAAAGTATTCATTATGCCTGATAAGTCTTTTAGTGCTTTCTGTTAAAATAGATGGTGCCGTAAGAGCAATAATACAAATGATAGCCGCAGGGGGTATAACCCACTTGAGGTATTTTGTATTATCGCGAATGTTTATTGCCGATGGAAAGCTTACCGGATTTAACGCTTCAATTTTTTGATTAATACTGGCCTCTATCAATTCGCGATGGGCGGCATTTTCCACCACTTGTTTTTTTAATTGCAGCGTATTCAGCAGCTTATCATGTACATCATTAAAATGCTGGCCAATTATATTTGCGGCCTGATCATGCGTGAGGGTTTTGCCCAGTTTTAATTGCGCCAACACCGATGGAACAATGAGCCAGACAATTAAACCAAGATTGAGCAAGATAAAAAAGTAGAAAAGCAATGTACGCAGCAGTGTATTAAAATTGCCAAAATACTCACTTAAGGTAATAGCCACATATGCCGAAAATATACCCGCACCCAAAAATATCAGCCCGCGTAGCAGGTTGTTATAATGGTACTTGCGAATAAAGGTGTTGATCTTATCGATCAGCAGTTCATAATTCTCAGACGATGTCATATATGAGTTAAGCTACATACATATATTAAACGAAAATAACAGAATATATGATATATATGAAAGGTTTTAAACGGAATATTTAAATACAGTAATTATACCCATTAACCAAGTATTAATACTTAATTACGGGCGGATAATACCATCAGATACAGGTAATTTATTTATTACATCAGCACTAAAAAACAATTATTCGTTTAAACTTGTCGTTGAAGTATCAGGCAATGAACATAACTACCTTCAGGGCATTTAAAAGCCGTAACTATCGGTTGTATTTTGTTGGGCAATCCATTTCTCTTATTGGCACATGGATGCAAAAGACCGCTGTAAGCTGGGTAATCTATACGCTTACTCACTCCACGTTTATGCTGGGGCTTACCTTGTTTGCAAGTCAATTTCCTTCATTTGTACTATCAATTTTTGGCGGTGTGGTATCAGACCGCTACAATCGTTTCCGGGTGTTGTTGACAACACAGCTAGCATCTATGATACAGGCCACTTTGCTGGCGGTGTTCATCCTGTTAAAACACTACGAGGTTTGGGAAATACTGACACTTAGTGTACTCTTGGGGATTATCAATGCTTTTGATGTACCGGCAAGGCAATCATTAGTGTATGAGATGATTGAAAATAAAGAAGATTTGTCTAATGCGTTGGCGCTGAATTCATCAATGGTAAATTTATCACGACTAATAGGCCCCGCCATTGCCGGCTTTGTTTTGGAAACCCTGGGAGATGGCGTTTGCTTTGTGCTTAATGCCCTGAGTTTTATAGCAGTATTGGCTTCATTATTAATGATGCGAATGCCTCAATATGTAAAAAAAACGCATAAAAAAAACGCATTTGATGAACTAAAAGAAGGTTTAGCCTATATAAAAGCCACCCCATCTATTGGTTTTGTAATTATGATGCTTGGGTTGATAAGCTTGCTTGTGCTGCCATTTAGTACACTTATACCTTATTATGCCCGTGAAGTTTTTAAGGGTGATGCCACCACATTCGGGGTTATTGACAGCGTAATAGGTTTGGGAGCATTTAGTGGCGCTATTTTCCTGGCATCGTTAAAAACGAGGAGTAATTTAAAGAAGATATTAAGTATAAACACGTTAGTGTTTGGCGCTGGACTTATATTGTTTTCGCACGAGAAGATGTACCCGTTAGCGTTGGTATTTGCTACTGTTGCTGGTTTTGGAATGATGTCACAAATAACGATTAGCAATACACTTATACAAACCACGGTTGAACCCGCTATGCGTGGAAGGGTGATTAGTTTTTATGCTATGGCTTTCTTTGGCCTGCAACCGATAGGAGGGCTGTTGGTTGGCTCGGTATCTAAATGGGTAGGCCCGCCAGATACTATTCTGGTCGAAGGCATTATCGCTTTACTGATAGGATTGTTGCATATGCGCTACCTCCGTAAAGAAAAATTAAAACAAGCGCATAATGCAATGGCTGTTGAGGAGCAGCAGATACAGGCGGTGATATAACGCCTTGTTAAATATTTACTTAATTACCCTGGAAGTGTGGGCCCGACTGATCCATCTAATCCAAATTACCATCATGGGGGCGGAACAATAGATTTTTGATGTTATGGAAAGAATAAA
>JAQBNY010000058.1 GCA_028288315.1 Mucilaginibacter sp. | reverse complement strand
TTCAAAACTAATTCTTTTTGATGGTAAAAAGCAAAGTGTTAAATGAATCCGCCTATATTTCTGAACTTGCCATACATGGCATGCAAGAAAAAAAGGGGAATGATCTTGTAAGGCTTGATCTTCGTAGTGTTAGTAGTTCGGTAGCTGATTATTTTGTAATTTGCCATGCCGATTCGGCTACACAGGTTAAAGCAATTGCAAACAGTGTAGAGGAAGAAATTTATAAGGCTGTACAACAAGATCCCTGGAGAAAAGAGGGATTGGAATATGGCGAATGGATACTGCTGGATTATGTTGATGTAGTTATACACATCTTCAGGACTGATAAACGTGAGTTTTATGGTGTTGAAGACTTATGGGGTGATGCTGAAATTAAAAGCTATAAAAGCGCTTAAACAGGCTCAAATAAAATTGCCCAAAATTAAATTATTGATAAGTTGAGCTTCTAAAAAATGAAAGACAAAGATAATAAAGCCGATAGCCCGAAACCCGTTCGGAAAATCCCGAATAAAAAAATCACGCCAAAACCACCTAAATTTAATTTGATGTGGCTATATGCCATAGCAATTATAGGTTTACTGGTAGTGCCTACCTTTTTAGGGGGTAACAGCGGCAAGCAAATTAGTTTTCAAAAATTCAGTAACGATATGCTTAAACAGCGTGACGTAGACCGGGTTGTTGCCTATAAAAACGGCGACCTGGTTATGGCTGACGTTTATATTAAAAAAGATAGCCTTAGCAAGCCGCAATATGCTGATGCTAATAAAAATCAGCGTGGTTTAAGCATGACTGCTGATGGGCCACAGTACTTTTTTACTGATGCATCATATGAAAGCTTAAAGCAATCTATAAACAATGCCGAAAAAGATTTGCCTGATTCAGCAAAAACACCAATACAGTTTGAGCAGGGTAAAGAAAACCTGCTAAGCAATTGGCTGGTACAATGCATTATAATGGCAGTGCTTTTAGTTGGCGTTTGGCTGTTTATTATGCGCCGCATGAGTGGTGGCGCTGGTGGCGGCCCCGGTGGTCAGATATTCAATATAGGTAAATCAAAAGCTACCTTGTTTGATAAAGAGGCGCAGGTATCAGTAACCTTTAATGACGTAGCCGGCTTGGAAGAAGCCAAGCAAGAGGTTATGGAAATTGTTGATTTCCTGAAGAACCCTAAAAAATATACCAATCTGGGTGGTAAAATTCCTAAGGGCGCATTGCTTGTAGGTTCGCCGGGTACGGGTAAAACCTTATTAGCTAAAGCCGTTGCAGGCGAAGCACAGGTACCTTTCTTTTCTCTTTCAGGATCAGACTTTGTGGAGATGTTTGTAGGGGTGGGTGCATCACGTGTTCGTGACTTGTTCCGCCAGGCTAAAGACAAAGCACCATGTATCATTTTTATTGATGAGATTGATGCGATTGGCCGAGCCCGTGGTAAAAACAACATTGTAGGCGGTAATGATGAGCGCGAAAACACTCTGAACCAATTATTGGTTGAGATGGATGGTTTTGGTACCGATTCCGGTATTATCATACTTGCGGCAACAAACCGCCCAGACGTTTTGGACTCTGCTTTAATGCGTCCGGGACGTTTTGACAGACAAGTATCAATTGACAAACCCGATTTGATAGGCCGCGAACAGATCTTTAAGGTGCACTTGAAGCCGGTTAAGCTATCTGACGGTGTTGATGCTAAAAAACTATCTGCACAAACACCTGGTTTTGCAGGTGCGGAAATTGCTAACGTTTGTAACGAGGCAGCTCTTATTGCTGCACGTAAAAACAAAGAAGCAGTTGATATGCAAGATTTTCAGGATGCTATTGACCGTGTAATTGGTGGCTTGGAGAAAAAGAACAAAATCATATCTCCGGAAGAAAAGCGTATTGTAGCTTACCACGAGGCTGGTCACGCAATTGCTGGCTGGTTCCTGGAGCATGCTGATCCGTTGGTTAAAGTATCCATCGTTCCGCGTGGTGTTGCAGCGTTAGGTTATGCGCAATATCTGCCAAAAGAACAATTTTTATACACTACAGAGCAATTGCTTGATGGGATGTGTATGACACTTGGCGGCCGTGTTGCCGAGGATATTATTTTTGGTAAAATATCTACCGGTGCACAAAACGATTTAGAGCGTATTACTAAATTAGCTTATGCCATGGTTACTATTTATGGTATGAACGCCAAAGTTGGTAACGTATCATTTAATGATACTCAAGGGGAATACCAATTTAATAGACCTTATTCAGAAAAAACTTCTGAATTGATTGATAACGAAGTACGTAGTCAAATAGCGGAGGTTTATGAACGTACCAAACAGCTGCTGATTGATAAACGCGAAGGATTAGAAAAACTGGCTAACAAGCTGATAGAAAAAGAAATCCTTTTCCAATCAGACCTGGAAGAATTATTAGGCAAGCGCCCGTTTGATAACCGCACCACTTATGATGAATTTGTAAATGGCGAAGGCGAATCAAACCAAGAGCCGGTTGCTCAGAATTTAGTGCATGAAGGTGTTGGCGACCATTCAGGGACCTTTGAAAGGAACCCATCTGAAGGCACTGAGCCAAGCAGCACTACCAAGGATTAAATAATTTAGCTGAAAGCTTAAAGCAGAAAGACCAAAGCAATAAGGTCCTATAGCTTTAAGCTTTTCGCTTTAAGCTATAAAATGAGGGATATTACTACATCAAGAGAAAAGCTGCTTAAAAAAGTGCGTAAGGCGCTTTTAGAGAAACGGGACAACCCCTATCCCAATCTTGAGGACCTGCCTATGTATCCGCCAGCTGAGGAAATGCTGGAAGTGGTTTTTGCTGAGCAATTTACAGCCGTTAGCGGTCAGTTTGTTTTTTGTGAAGACGAGGTTCAGTTTATTGAAAACTTGCTTGAACTGGCCGAGGAACGCAAATGGCATAAAATATATTGCTGGGA
Source organism: Mucilaginibacter sp. (assembly GCA_028288315.1). Lineage (GTDB taxonomy): Bacteria > Bacteroidota > Bacteroidia > Sphingobacteriales > Sphingobacteriaceae > Mucilaginibacter. Next base: position 6,971 of record JAQBNY010000058.1, on the reverse strand, counting down.
ACCTCCTCTGCAAAAGTTGCTTAACACTTACGAGTATCCCTTTTTTGAAACTGATAAAGATTTTGACCAAGCCGATGTTGGCTTTACCCTTTGCGAAGCCTTAATTGCCCGTAATGGCAGTGTAATGCTAACAAACGCCAGTGCTGCGGGGCGAAGGCTAAGTATTTATCCGCCAGTGCATATTGTTCTGGCTTATACCTCACAACTGGTTCTTGATCTTAAGGATGGCTTTAAGCTTCTGAAAGAAAAGTACGGGACCAACTTACCCTCAATGATCACCAATGTTACCGGCCCAAGCCGTACTGCCGATATTGAGAAAACCCTTGTCCTTGGCGCTCACGGCCCAAAAGAATTATTTGTGTTTTTGCTGGATGGATAATCTGGGTTTAATACGTGGATAATATGTTAATAGGGCGCCTTAATAAAGAGTTTCCAAACTGAAACCTGACAACCAAAACCAGGAACCAGATTATAATTTTAAGTCCTCCAACCGGCTTTCTTCTAACACCTGTCTTTCACTTACTTTGCTCTGATAGCTCCATTTTATGAGGCGAATACAACCATCTGCTATTTCAATCCCGGTAATGTCACCATCATTAAAGCAGCAACAACCACTATTAAAATAGGTGTCCAGATAGCCATTAAAATCAGGCTGGTTATTTTCCCGCATGTGTAGCTTGGTTATTTTCTTTTCCAGTTCAGCTGCCTTAATTGTTTCATTGTTTTTTTTGGCTTGGTCAAGGTCGCTATACAATATTTCTAACTGCGTCATTGATTTAAATACCGGCTGATGAGTGTGGCCGGTAATGAGCAGAGTGTTCTTTCGTTCACTGCTCCACTCATACATAATGCGATTATGATCAGTCTTTAGTTGATTATTGTAAGCTGGCGTATTAGGATTAATATGTAGATAGCCCTGCAATGGCCCCCATACATTAGATACGAACCATTTACTGAACCAGTTACCATCACTTTGCAGATCGCCCTGGTGGCCGTGTGTCATAAATATCTCTAATGGTTTATCATTAACAGTGGTTTGCAATATTACACCTTCATAAACTTTTATTGCTTTTCCATATATCTGCAACAGGCCCACGGCAGCCAGCGGATCGTTATCCCAATACAGGTCATGGTTTCCAAATATTTTTATAAATCTGTCCCGCTTAATAAAAAGTTTTTCCTTCTCAAAAGTTGCCTTATTATGCCGTTTAATAGTTACAAAAAGGTTTTCCCAAAGCTCTTCACTATCGCCCAGGTTAATATAAATGAATTCTTCGTTGTTGTAATAATCTAATGCCGACAGATAGTTCTTAGCCGCTTTAGCAAATATATCCGAGCCATCTCTTGCGCCCTTATGCTGGTCTGACAAAATAATAAACTTGTCGCTGTAAATGTTAAACGGTATAACCAAGCCTTTTTTGCCAGGTTTGGTAGTAATGCTTTTATATAATGCACTCAATGCTCTATTCACCCGCCTTTTATCTGGCTGGGATGAATACCTATCTGCCAGCCGTGATATTGGTTTATACAATAAGTTTTGAAGAAATTGGCGCATGGGAGGTAAACATGCAAGGTAAGGTTTTGTGTTAACTATGGAATATACAGCACTTGGAAGGCAGGAGGAGGGTAAATTAATCAACCCCTCCCTGCCATATCCTTCCATCCCTAATTCCCCCCAAAAAGGGATTCATTAACTTTAACAAAACGATCTTACGCTCCTTTAGTAATAAGCCAAAGTTTTAATTTTTTTATTTAGCAATCCATCGCTAATTCACCTTAAATAATATGTTTTATATGGGGTAAAATACCGTGAAAACACGGGGTGCCATGTTTATATTAACATTATATTTTTGGTTGTATATTCAACCACCTAAACTCTTGTAACATGAAAAATCCTTTTGGTATTATTTGCGCCTTTATTATAGGCGGACTTATTGGTTTTTACTTCAACTCCTATTCTAAAAGTAAACCCTCATTAACTACGGCAAATACGTCTAATGCTAAACAAATTGATTCAGCTAGGGCCAGTATGCTTATTGCTGAATATAGAAAACGTAACGGGGGTATCCTAAGGGGAGTGGATAGTGTTTTTAATGGCTTTTTTGTTGATACAGCATCTTTACATGCTATTTTAAAAGATAAAGAAATTACCGGTATAAGCTTTTATATAGGCATGCACCCGGCGTATACCGGCGCAGCTAATAATGTTATTAGCTTTTTTTTAACTGGTGCAAGGCCAAATCCAAAATATAACTCTGCAAAAGCTATTACAGAACCACCATTAATAAACTCTGCCTTAGTATATGAATATGTTGATCCATGCCCTAAAATGTGCGGAACTTTAGCCCCATAGTTTTATGCCTGTAAGATTTATAATTTACGCAGTATTTATTTTGATCATTTTTTTATATGGTGCAGTTAATTTTAAAAGATTTTCAATACCCTATAAACTATTGATACTGCTATTAGGGCTTACACTTATTAGTGAACTATCCGGAAGAGTATTAATAGTTAAGCTACATAACAGTATGCCTGCTTATCATATAATTTCGGTTATAGAATACACTCTTATCACCTTTATATACTCCTCTTTCTTTACCGGAAGCATTAAAAAAGTACTACTTTACTTAATGATTCCGGTAATTGGCTTTGCTATTATAAATACACTATTTATTCAAACCATACTTGAGTTTCCAACCCATTTTATTTTATTGGCTCAAGGGGTTTACTTATTGTATGCGTTAACCGGTTTCAGACAAATGCTATTGTTTCCTATTGATAAGCCCTTAAATAAGCAGAGTTTTTTTTGGCTAAACACCGCTTTGCTTTTCTTTTCAACCATGTTGTTTCTATTCTTTGGACTATTAAATTATATTAATAGTCATAATTATGATGTGGGGCCACTGTACACATTTTCATATATTATAAATTTTTTATATTATGCTTTACTTTTAATTGCTTTAACAGCAAACAAAAAGGAATACTATTTTGGCCAACTGCATGAAAAACAATGAATTGTACCTGGTATTCTTTTCGTCCATTTTTTTCTTCTTTTGCCTCTCTATATTTATAATTTACTTTATTTTTTTATACCAAAAAAAACAAATTAAGAACAAGCAGGAAAAGGAAAATTTGCAATCTACCTTCCGCCAGGAACTTCTTAAAGCGCAGAATGAAATTCAGGAGCAAACACTTACTTATGTTAGCAGAGAGATTCATGATAATATAACCCAGGTACTTTCTTTCGTAAAACTTAACCTTGCCATGACAGGCACTTTAAGCGAGTTTGAGAGATCTCAAAAAGTTGAGGAGAGCCGCAAATTGATTGCACAAGCCATTGGCGACTTGCGAGACCTTTCAAAAAGCTTGAATTTTGAACATATAGTTAAACAGGGTTTGGTAAAAACTATTGAGATTGAGGTTGATCGAATAAATAAAAGCGGTATTGTAGATGCTGCCTTTGTGGTTAAAGGTAATCCTTACCCATTGAGCGATCAGCGCGAACTGGTGTTATTTCGCATTTTTCAGGAAGCAGTAAATAATTCTCTTAAACATGCAGGTGCTAATCTTTTGAAAATCAGCTTGCAATATTCTGATCAAATATTTATCTTAACCATCGAAGATGATGGAGCTGGCTTTTTAAATAACGACTTACAAAAAGAAGGCTCGGGTTTAAAAAACATGCAAAGCAGGGCAACCTTGATTGGTGCTGTTTTAACAATTAACAGCGATATAGGTAAGGGTTGTTGTATTAAAATTACTATTGACCCCTTATTACAACAATTATATGCCAACGCAAATTATCCAAATAGCACTCGTTGATGATCATCGCCTTTTCAGAAGCGGGTTAGTATCATTAATTACTAGCTTTATAGGTTATGAAGTAATTTTTGAGGCCGCTAATGGCGATGAACTTTCCCATAAAATATCCCCTAAGCTTAAACCCGATATTATTTTGCTGGATATTAATATGCCCGTAAAGGATGGCATTGAAACCGCACAATGGCTGCGCAATAATTATCCGGATATTTGCATTATAATATTATCCATGTTTGAAGATGCAGACAAGGTACTAACAATGATAAAGCTGGGCGTAAAAGGATATCTGCTTAAAGATGCCGAACCTTACGAGTTTGAACAGGCGTTAAAAAAAGTAACACAAGGCGAATTATATTATCCCGAATTTGTTACCCGCCACCTGGTAAATAGCATTGGCCGCACCAACGAGCTGGTTAAACTCAATAACCGCGAGCTGGAATTTTTAAGACTGGCAGGAACAGAACTCACTTACAAAGAAATTGCCGACCAAATGTGCATCAGTGCACGTACCGTTGATGGTTATCGCGATCAGCTTTTCAAAAAACTACAAATAAAAAGCCGTGTAGGGCTGGTTTTATATGCCATAAAAAATAATCTTGTACAATTGTAATTTGCTAAAAATATTAGCAAATTTGTATTATGGCACATGAAGAGAATCAGGAATTTTTTAAGGGGCGAGGTGCGCAAGTTAACACCCATAATAAATTTTTAAAAAACAAATACGTACTTGATCACATTGAGGGAATTGATGAGCAATTACTGGAGAATACGGCAACCCAACTGTTTGAGGAAAATCCAAAAAGGATAGTAAGCGAATCAAACAGTCCAGATTTAAGTCACATGTATTCCATTAATCCTTACCAGGGATGTGAACATGGTTGTATTTATTGCTATGCCCGTAACAGTCATGAATATTATGGCTTTAGCGCCGGACTTGATTTTGAGCGGAAGATAATAGTAAAGCGTAATGCGCCCGAATTGCTAGAAACATATTTTAATAAAAAAGGATACGAGCCAGTGCCTATTGTGTTGTCAGGCAATACCGATTGCTACCAACCCATTGAGCGAAAATTAAAAATAACCCGTGCGTTGCTGCAGGTTTTTTTAAAGTACAAGAACCCTGTAAGCATTATTACCAAAAATAATGTGGTGCTACGCGATATTGATATTTTAAGCGAGATGGCCCGCATGAATCTGGCACATGTAAACATTTCTATTACTTCCCTAAACGAGCAGTTGCGCCAAAAACTGGAACCACGAACGGTTACCGCTACCGGGCGATTGGCGGTTATTCAACGGTTAACTGAAAATGGCATACCGGTAAGAGTAATGGTAGCGCCTATAATTCCGGGGTTAAACAGCGAGGAGATCCCCAATATTATTAAAGCCGCTGCAGACAGGGGAGCCGTATCCGCAGGCTTCACCATTGTAAGGCTCAATGGCAGCATTGCCGAAATTTTTACCGACTGGGTGCATAAAGCTTTTCCGGATCGTGCTGAAAAGGTTTTGAACATGATTAAAGCCTGCCATGCCGGCAAGCTAAACGACAGTGACTATGGCCGCCGGATGAGCGGCGAAGGGCACGTTGCACAATCCATCCATCAACTATACCGTATGGCATGTGTTCGTTTCCTGGCAGGCCGCGAAATGCCACCATATGACCTAACATTATTTACACCTAAAGGTGGTAAGCAAACGAGTATGTTTTGATAGGAACTTTATATTATTGCGAGCATAGCGGCAATCTAATTTAGCAAACAATATGCTAATACTGCCACGCCGCCCTCCTCGTAATAACATATAAATGTTGGACGATGCCTATTGAGGCCTACATCCTCAACCTTAATGATACCGACCTGCCTAATGCCTGTATAAAGTTAGGGTCAAGCGTTTGGTCGCCGCCTTTTTGTATCCAAATGGTTTTTTCTCTTATAAGCTGTAGCTTCTCACCGTTTAATAAAAGTTCAAGCTCAGTCGTGTTTTGGTTTATCAGGTTACTGTTAATTATCTGATAAACATAATCCTTATCATTAAAAGTTATTCGTAGCGGTAATCCCATATTCTCTATAATCTCCTCGATTGTAAAGATAAGCCTTTGAGCGGATTGTAAAACTTTATTTGAAAATTCTGTAACTAATAATATAATTTCCCGGAGTAAGGTAATCCACAATAGGCCAGGTGAGCTTTAATACATATAAATTCTGTTCATTGCCAAGCTGTCATACATGTCAACAATACATATCTATCAAAACCTGTGGGCATTAAAAATTGGGGTAAAGCAAAAAGGCTCCGTAAACGGAGCCTTCTATTAGTTTTATAAGTGGTTTTCTTATTATACGTTCTCTTCTTCAAGAGCCATTTGCTCATCAACCAAAATACGTCCGCAATGTTCGCAAACAATAATTTTTTTACGCTGACGGATATCTGACTGGCGCTGAGGCGGGATCTGGTTAAAGCAACCAGAGCATGAGTCACGCTGTATAGTAACTACTGCCAAACCGTTTTTAGCATTATCACGTAAACGGTTGTAAGCAATTAATAAACGCTCGTCAATACCACTTGTAGCTTTTTCAGCCTGTGCTATTAATTCGCTTTCTTCTTTTTCAGTTTCAGCAGTAATTGTTCCCAACTCTTCTTTTTTAGCATCAAGATCGCTACGGCGAGCCTCCAAATCAGCAAGGGCTTTTTCGTAAATGCTGGTTTTTGATGCTATCTCAAAACCAAATTCCCTGATTTTTTTCTCGCTTACCTGTATATCTAAGCCTTGTATCTCAATTTCTTTTGATATGGCATCATACTCACGGTTGTTTTTAACCTCGTTAAGCTGAGTTTCGTATTTTTTAGTATTTGCCTGAGCCTCTTTGATAAGGTTTTTGCGGGTTACAATCTCATCCTCAAGATCATCAAGCTCATTTTTTATTTTTTGTATCCGGGTTTCTAATCCGGCAACATCATCTTCCAGGTCGGCAACTTCCATAGGCAGTTCACCTCTTACCTGACGTATTTTATCAATTTTGGTATGAATGAGTTGCAGGTCGTATAAAGCTTTAAGCTTTTGTTCTATGGTTTGTTCCATTAAATAAAATATTTGACGGGGTTTGTATTCACTTTTGTTAAACGGATGGCAAAGTTAACAAATTTATTTTGAATAA
>JAQBNY010000055.1 GCA_028288315.1 Mucilaginibacter sp. | reverse complement strand
CTTTATCAGTACCTGAGCCTACATAACCGTAATCAGCATCGGCCATTTCGCCGGGACCATTTACTATGCAACCCATAATGCCAATTTTTAAGCCTTTAAGGTGACTTGTTCTGCTGCGGATCATTTGCGTGGCAACCATCAGATCAAACAAAGTGCGGCCGCAACTTGGACAGGATATATATTCTGTTTTTGAGATACGCGACCGTGTGGCCTGTAGTATTCCAAAAGCGGTTGAAGTAATAACACTGGTTTCTAACTGTGGAGCATCAATCCAGATTCCATCGCCAAAACCATCAACTAATAAAGCACCCAGATCAGTAGCGGCATATAGTTGCAGATTGGTTGTGAGGTCAGTTTCGGACTTTCCGACTTCCGGACTTTCCGACTCAAAAGAGTAGCTCCTCTTCACTATCACCGGCACATTCAATTCCATTTCTTCCAATTTAAGGAAAAATGCGCGCTGGTCTGCCATGCCGTGTATCTCATCAGTTTCCAGCACAAAAACAAGTGTATTATTATCTAACGGAATCAATCCAAATGCCTCTGTTTCCAGGTCGGCATTTTTAATTTTGACCAAATTTAAGGCAGAAGTACGGTCTGTAGCATCAATATATTCCTGTAAAGTAAATACAGGGTGGCAAAGGGTTTTGTTAATCAGTTTTTGCCAGGTTTGGTAATTATATAGCTGTTTTAAGTTGCCCGGTAAACTAAACGACGGCAGGCTATCGCCCAGGTATACAAAATCAACCGATTGCTCGGCCATATTATACTTATCCAGTACAGGCGAATACAGGTAACCTGCATCATTCATCACCGCCGGGTCTTTCAAGTTAGCCCGCGACAGATCAACCACTACCCTCGGTACCATGTGCCCGCCTATAAAAGCGTTGGCCTCATAAGTATCGCGTTTTTTGTATTCGTAAGGGGAATGTTGCCTCACCCCAGCCCTCTCCTTTGGAGAGGGGGTCATTTCGTCTTGATTCTTGTCTCTTGATTCCTGACTCCTTAAAGTATAGCGCTTTACCAATGCAATGGCCACCGGTGCTTCGGCTTCAGGCTCTTCGGTTAAGGAAACGCGGACAGTATCGCCCAGGCCATCCTCCAACAGTGTACCTATGCCAACGGCAGATTTTATACGACCGTCCTCACCGTCACCAGCTTCGGTTACGCCCAAGTGGAGCGGATAGTTCATGCCTTCGGCAACCATGGTTTGTACCAATAAGCGGTAAGCCTGCACCATAACTTGCGGGTTACTGCTTTTCATGGATACCACCAAACTGTAATAGCCCAGTGTTTCGCACATACGTATAAACTCCATTGCCGACTCTACCATGCCTTGCGGGGTGTCGCCATAACGGCTCATAATACGGTCGCTTAATGAGCCATGATTGGTACCAATACGCATGGCAGTACCATATTCCTTGCAAATTTTAACCAGTGGGGTAAATTTTTGAAAGATGCGTTCCAGCTCGCCACGATATTCTAGATCAGTATAATCTAACTGGTCAAACTTCTTTTTATCGGCATAATTACCGGGGTTAACACGTACTTTTTCAACAATACGGGCAGCCACCTCGGCAGCGTTGGGTGTAAAATGTATATCGGCTACCAGCGGAACGTTATAGCCACGCTGACGCAATTGTTTCTTTATTTCTGCAAGGTTATTAGCCTCTTTTATACTGGGCGCTGTAATGCGTACATACTCGCAGCCGGCATACACCATGCGAATAGACTGCTCAACCGTACCAATGGTGTCCATGGTATCGGTAGTGGTCATGCTTTGTATGCGAATGGGGTTGTTGCCGCCCATAGGCACATCGCCAATATTCACCTCGCGAGTAACAAAGCGCGAATATTCGGTTAATGAATTACAGTAACGGCCTTGCAGCAACTTAACAGCATCAGCATTCATGCAGTGTACAAATTAATAAGTTACAAAAATACAAAAGATGTTTGAAGGTTTACTTTTTCTTCTCCAAATGCTTCTTAATCGCTATAAGATCCTCATTGCCAAATTCAGCTTCGGCATCACTGAAAGATTTTAGCACCGCCCCACCCATTGGGGTTGATAGGCCTATATCTTTTGCCAGGCGCAGGTCTTTAGTAATATTCTTTAATGAAAATGCCGCCTTATAATTGTTGTTAAGGATAGCATCACCTTTTATTTTCATAAACGGGTTAGCTAACGCGCTATTATTTATCAGGTTTAACAGGGTATCTGCCTCAATGCCATTTTGTTTGGCTAAAATAACAGCTTCAGCTAAACCTTGTGTATGGAAACTAAGCAATGTATTAATGGCCAGTTTGGCTGTATTACCTGCACCAGTTTCGCCAATGTGTACTGCTAACTTGCCCATTTTTTCTAACACAGGCTTAACTTGTTCAAACACTTTTTCATCGCCACCGCCCATAATTACTAATTGCGCGGTCTCTGCCTGCTTAACACTGCCGGATACCGGCGCATCCAGATAATGGTTACCTTGTTTACTACACAAATCAGCCATTTCCTTGCTTATCGCTGGCGATACTGTGCTCATATTGATAATTATTTTACCGGCAACACCAGCGCTTAATAAACCGTCTTTCCCGTTAAAAATTTCGCGAATGGCATTGTCATCGGTTACCATAATTATAACCACATCTGTTTGTTGCAGTAATTCGGCGGGAGTTGATGCTGTACCAGCACCCTGTTGTTTTAGAGCTTCTTCTTTCTCTTTGCTTCTATTGTAAACGGTTACCGGGTAACCCGCATTTACTAACTGCTGCGACATGGGGATGCCCATTGTACCAAGGCCTATCCAACCAATTTTTGTTGTATTCATGTATATAAGTAGATGATGTATGGCTATAACGAAAAACGTCATTGCTTTGTGGGCAATGACGTGCAATATTATTGTAATAATTCTTAAACCGCGTCAGATAATGAGCTAAATGTAAAGTCGCGTATTTTCATTGGCGGTATCAGGTAGCTGCGGTAGCTTTCAATGCTGATGCTTCTTTCCTGTTTGCCCAGGGCTTCCAGATTGTTTAGCATAATTACCGGACTCTCGTTAAACCTGAAGTTTTTTATAGGGAATTTTATCTTTCCGTTCTCAATATAAAACGTACCATCGCGGGTAAGTCCGGTTAATAGTAACGATTGTGGGTCAACCATACGGATGTACCATAACCTTGAAACTAAGATACCGCGCTCTGTACTTTTTATCAGTTCTTCTAAAGTGGCGTCGCCGCCTTCCATAATAATGTTGCTGCCGTTTGGTACAGGCGCTACACCTTTTTTCTGTGCCCAGTATCTTGAATAAGACAGGTTTTTCACTACACCTTTATCTATCCATACTGTTTTTTCGCGTGGTAAACCATCGCCGCCCCAGGTAGAGCCAGGTAGGTCGGCGTTAAATGGATCTGAATAGATGGTTACTTTAGGGTCAACCAATTGCTCGCCTAAACGGGTGCCGCCGCCTTTTTTACTTAAAAAGCTACGGCCTTCTTCCGCGCTGCGCGCATCAAAACGGAACATATTTTCCAGCATATAAGTACCTGCAACAGGCTCCAGTATTACGGTATATTTTCCCGGTTCAATAGCCCTTGCGCCCATTGAGCTATTGGCTTTCATGGCAGCAACCCTTGTAGCAGACGCTGTATCCAGTTTTGATACATCAGTAAAACCACGTGCCGCATAGCCCGATGCCGTACCGGCCTCGTTACGAGTGGTAATAGAGAAGGTAACGTCACTGCTTTTGTTGTACGCAAACAAACCTTTAGAGTTCATCATCGCATTAAAACCGCTTGAATTTTCTAAAAAGCCTGCCGCGTTAAGCTTGGCCTCTTTAGTTATGCCAATGCTTTTTCCAACCATATCGGCACGGCTTTCCGGCGTCATGGCTGCTGTATTGGCATTATAGGTTGGTGATTCCTTAAACTCGCTCTGACCCAGCATTGGCATATATTCCGGGTTTGAAGGTGCTAACTGTGCCAGCTCTTCTGAACGGCGAACTACACGCTCTAAAGCAGCATCGTCAAATTCATTTATGGTAGCAGTACCTGCTTTTTTGCCGTAAACAGATGTTACAGCCAAGCTTACGGTACTGATATCGCCTGCGGTAGAAACGGCGTTTAAAGCGTAGCGTACGTTACCGCCCTCGCTGCCATTAAGGCTCACTTCACATTCTTCGGCTTTTGAATAGCTAAGCACTTTCTTTAATAAAGCCTGTGCTTCTTCTTTAGTATATATAGGCATATAATTATCCGATCTTTCTTTTTGTGTTGATTACATTAACCCCGTTAAATCTTGTTGTTGGTGACCCGTGCGATACCGCGCTTGATTGGCTCGGCTGCCCTTTACCATCATTGAATGATCCGCCTAAGCGATAATCGTTCTCGTCGCAAACTGCCGTGCATGAGTTCCAAAACTCCTGTGTATTGGCCTGGTAAGCTACATCATTAAGCATACCTGCAATTTTGCCGTCTTTTATCTCGTAAAATAACTGACCGCCAAACTGGAAGTTATAACGCTGTTGATCTATTGAGAAAGAGCCATCACCAATAATGTAAATACCTTTTTCTACATTCTTAATCATTTCATCAACACTTAACGGCGTTTTACCCGGCTGTAATGATACGTTTGGCATCCGCTGGAACTGTACATCCTGCCAGCTTTGGGCATAGCAGCATCCCTGTGATTCTTTCAGGCCTATTATATGCGCCTGATCGCGGATAGCCTGATAATTTACGAGTGTACCATTTTTAATGATATCCCATTTTTTAGTGCCTACGCCTTCATCGTCATAACCCACAGCACCTAATGAACCTACCTGGGTTTTATCGCCTACTATGTTTACTTTATCGCTGCCGAATTTAAAATTGCCCGATTTCCACTTGTCCAAAGTAAGGAAACTGGTACCGGCAAAGTTGGCTTCGTAACCCAGCACACGATCCAATTCAGTTGGGTGACCAACAGATTCATGGATAGTTAACCACAGGTGACTTGGATCAAGTACTAAATCATACTTACCCGGGTCAACAGATTTAGCGGTTAGCTTTTCGCCTGCCTGTTTAGTGGCAAACTTCATGTCCTCTATAATATCATAACGCTTTTTGTAGCGTGGGGTAATTCCCTGAACCGTTTCTGATGGCGACGGGATCAAATATTCATAACCCATACCAACCGGCGAGCTTAAAGAACGACGGGTTTCAAAAGAACCTTTTGAAGGATCAATTTTGGTTACGGTAAAGTTTGGATAAATGCGGTGAACATCCTGATCTATATATGAACCATCTGTTGATGCAAAATATTTTTGCTCGTTAACCGCAAATAGTAAGGAGTTAACAAAGTTGGCCCCACCTGATATAGCCGCAGCATTAGCGGTTAATAACAAATCAACCTTATCTTTAATTGGCACCTCAAAAGCATTTTTTTCCATCGGGGTTTTCCAGCTTACTTCGCCGTAACCTTTTTGGGGTGCTAACTGTACCGGCGGACTGCCAATTTTTGCGTTTGCCTTGGCAACAGCTACAGCACGTTTGGCGGCTTTGGCTATACCTTCTTTAGTTACCTCGTTAGTAGCGGCAAAGCCCCAGCATCCGTTGGCAATTACACGCACACCTATACCGTATGATTCGGTATTGGCCACGTTAAGCACGCGGTTTTCGCGGGTTATAACAAATTGGTTAAGATAGCGGCCAATGCGTACATCGGCATAGCTTGCACCGGCTGCTTTCGCTGCGGTAAGTCCTGCATCTGCAAGTTCTTTTTTAATCCGCACATCAACGGCATTAAGTGCCTCCTGCGGATCAATTGTTTTACCAAAACCAGGCATACCTGGCAGCATCATTGCGCCCGCGCCCATACCTGTTAAATAAATAAAGTCTCTTCTTCTCAAAGTTTTTCCTC
>JAQBNY010000050.1 GCA_028288315.1 Mucilaginibacter sp. | reverse complement strand
CATTCAATAAAGTACGTTTTGCGTAGTAAGCAGGCAGTTCTGCTATGGTAATGCCATACGCCTTGGCACGGCCTTCCGCCCATCCGCCGGCCCAGATATTACTATCGCTGATCACCGCGTCAGGATTTACCACGTTAACGCGGATCTTATCCGGGCCAAGCTCGGCAGCGTTGAGGCGGCTTAAATGTAACTGTGCGGCTTTAGCGCTGCCATAACCCGCATTGTTTGGCCCGCTAACTAGGGCATTCTTGCTTACAATGTTAATGATATCGCCACCATTGTCCTGCTTTTTCATAATAGCAGCCGCGGCCTGTGTAATAAAGAACTGCCCCTTTACCAATACATCGTAAAGGATATCCCAATCCTTTTCTTCGTGATCGGCTATGGTTTTAGAAATAGAAAGCCCGGCATTATTCACAATCAAGTCGACACCGCCAAACGCCAGCACAGCGTCTGCAAATGCCTGGTCTATCTGCTCCTGTTTGGTAACATCAAGCAAGGCCGTTGCGTAGCTGTCTTTCCCGTATTTTAATTTAAAGTCTTCGGCAGTCTCGTTAAGCCTATCGGCATTCATATCATTAAGTACCACTACGGCGCCTTCTTCAATAAACTTTTTAGCGATAGCCTTGCCAATGCCACCTGCGCTTCCGGTAACCAATGCCACCCGGCCCGACAGGGCTTTTGGTTTAGGCATACGCTGCAGTTTAGCTTCTTCCAATAACCAATATTCAATATCAAATGCTTCCTGGCGCGGTAACGAAGTGTATTCTGATATCGCTTCGGCACCTTTCATTACGTTAATGGCATTGATGTAAAACTCTGCGGCCACGCGTGCGGTTTGCTTATCCTTAGCAAAGGTGAACATACCAATGCCCGGATATAATATCACCACCGGGTTAGCATCACGTATGGCCGGGCTAGTATCATGCTTGCAGGTGTTATAATAATCGCCATACATTTTACGATATTCATCAAATGCAGGTGAAAGCTTTTCCTTTATGGCCGATACGTCAGACAAGTCTTCGGCAGCATCAAGGGTTAATACCAGTGGACTGATCTTGGTGCGTAAAAAGTGATCTGGGCAGCTGGTCCCCATTGGTGCAAGCCTTTCCAGGTCGTTAGAGTTGATATACTCCAGCACACGGTTATCACCAGTAAAATGCCCTATCATACGGGTGTTTGACGAACAAAAGCCACGCAGGATAGGCGCTAAAGCAACAGCCTGTTTTTTGCGATCATCTTCGTTTGCGCTTTGCAGTTTTTGACCACCAAATACAGGGCTTTTTTTGCCGTAGTTCTGTTCCAGATATTCGGCACATTTCTCAATAACTTCAAGTGTATTGATATAACTTTCATAAGCTGTATCGCCCCAGGTAAACAAACCGTGCGAACCCAGCATGATGCCACGGATACCCGGGTTCTCATCTAAACATTGCTTCAATTGCAGGCCAAGATCAAAGCCCGGACGTTGCCAGCCAACCCAACCAATAGTACCGCCGAATAATTCTTTAGTTATTTTTTCGCCGTCTTTAGCAGCAGCAATGGCAATTGCCGCATCGGGGTGCAGATGATCGATATGTTTAAAGGGTAAAAAGCCGTGCAATGGCGTATCTATTGACGGCGCTTTTGATGTGAGATCGAAAATACTGTGATTAAACAGTTCAACCATCTCATCCTCGTGTTCAATACCCTTATACACATTTTTTAAACTGCGCAAACGATCAACATATAAAGCAGCAAGGCCGCTTTTTTTGAGCGTGCCAATATCACCGCCCGATCCTTTGATCCACATTACCTCCACATCCTGGCCGGTGAGGGGGTCTTTATCTACTACTTTGCATGAGGTATTACCGCCACCATAATTGGTAAGGCGAAGATCGGCACCTAAAAGGTTGGATCGGTAAATAAGCAGGGCAACTTCGTCTCCGGCTAATACCGCTGCTTTTTCATCATCCCAAAGGTAACTTACGTGTTTAAATTGTGTTGTATTGGTAGACATACTATTTATTTTATGGTATTGATATTTATTTAATTGAGTTGCCATAACCGACAACCAGAACTGATACGATAATTGTTAAAATACCCGCAATAACGGTATAAACTGCTTTTTTGCTTACCCCTTTCCATTCTTTCAGGAACAGCCCCCAGCTATTGGCTACCAGGATAATGAATGCCATGTGCAGTATCCAGGAACTGGCGCCATTGCCCAGCTTGCTTTCGCCCATGCCGTAAAAAAAGAACTGAAGGAACCAGGTAGTACCAGCAAGGGCACAAAAAAGATAGTTTTTAAATAAAGGTTTTTGTGTGTTGGTGTAATCGCTAAATGTTTTATTACGGGCATTGAGTATTACACACCAAATAAAATTAGTGGTTAAGCCTCCCCATAGAATCACTATATAAGTAACGTTATTTGAAAAAAGGAAATTGCCCTGCCCTGGGTGGGTTGACTGCCATGTGCTATTAGCAGTATCAGCCATTGTTTTCCCGGCCTCTATCCCGAAATTAAAACACGCACTCAGGATACCTGATATGATGGCTACGAATATGCCTAAGCCAAAACGGTAATCTTCATTATTGGTTTCGGCTTGCTTGTTTTTAGCCAGGTCACGCTCTTTAATTGTGCCCGCTCTTCCGCAAATAATAATACCGATAGTGCATATCGAAATACCCAGCAACACCATTTGGCCCCAGTGGCTGTGTAGCAGCATGCTAAAAGTATCCTTGCCTTTTTGAGGGTAAAAATTATAGTAAACAGATGGAATAATTGAACCGAATACAGCACATAGGCCAAGAATGATAGTACTCCCTAACGATACGCCCAAATAACGTACACCCAAGCCATATGTTAAGCCGCCAATGCCCCAAAGCAGACCAAAAAAATAAGTAAGTAGCAATATTTGCCCGTCTGTAGCTTTTATAATTTCAGTGAAATTTGGAATGGTTAACCATGCGGCTACCGGCGGAACGATCAACCAGGAGAATATGCCGCCAACTATCCAAAAACTTTCCCAGGCCCATCCTTTAACCTTTTTGTAAGGAATATAAAAGCTGCCGGACGCAAAGCCACCCACAAAGTGGAACAAAATTCCAAAAAATATCTGCATAACAGTAAAAGCGTACTTGGTTTATAATGATGAACAATAATATTGTTATCAGCTGATGTAACTGTTACCAGCTGTATGCGCGCTAAATAGAATCCCTGATGATGGTATTGAACGGAACCTTTATATGCTCGCGCGAATTGTTAAGTACAAGCGCTGCAGCATTACGCCCCATAAACCCAAAATCGGTAGAAATGGTAGTGATGCCGTTCAGAATAAATTTCTTCAATGGCGTTTCGTTGTAAGATATAATACCGATATCATCCTGCATTTTAAGGCCTTGTTGTAAAAGTAAATTGATCAGCTCAACCAGTCCATCCTCCGTAAGCGACACATACAGGCTGTCTTTCAATATCGTTTCATTCCGGAGATCGGAAACGATATCATAATCGCAGTGATATTGTTTACAAAAGTTTAAGAAACCGATTAGGATATCCGTTGGAAAATAACTGTTCTTAGGAAAAATAATGGTACAGGAGTGGTAACGTTTGATTTTTGGCAACAACTGTGTTAAAGCATCAAAAATATCATTCTCAAAATCTTCATAAACGGCGCCAAAATCTCCTCCTACACCTTCTACTAATTTCCCCATCAGTATAAGTTTCTCTTTAGGGATCTGATTGATCACATCACATGCATTATCTACTTTGTCGATAAAATGCGGGATTAAAACAATCTTGTCGTACTTATCCTGCTTTTCTAATAATATCTTTTTAAAGTAATTAAAGCTACTGTTGTAGATGTAAAAATCGATAGATGCTTTGTCTCCTAACGCTTCTGCAAAAGCGTCATAAATTATTTTTTTATGCGAACTGAGCTTATTAAACAATAACAGCACCTTAACAGGTTTATCCAAATTTACATTTGATATAAAGTAACCCTTACCCGGTACAGAATTTACAACCCCGTTTTTTTTAAGCGTGTTGTATGTCTTCGTCACTATATTACGGGAAATATCCAGTGCAATGCTCAGATCATTAATTGATGGTAATGTATCGTTCTCCGAGATCAGTTTTTCGTCTATACCTTGTAAAATGGCGTTACATAACTGCCGATAGTATGGTGTTAAGGAGTATTCATCTATTTTAAGGATCTTGAGGAAGTTTTTCATACTATTATATTAATTAGGCGCCGTAACTTCCAGGCCCACCGGCCCTAACAGGCCGGAAGTTTGCAGTTTGCTTTTTGCATTGTAAGGGTTATGAATGGTCCATGTTTTACGTTCGGCTATGGGCAGTTGGCTGTCGCCTATTAACCGGTTAACCCAGGTATTAACCACTTTTATTTCAATGATATTCTGCCCTTTTTTTAGTGCATTGGTCACATCTATTTTATAAGGCGCTGTCCATACGCCGCCAAGCGCTATACCGTTTATGCTTACCTTGCTTATTGCGTTAACCATGCCAAGGTTTAAAAAAACGTATCTGCCATTATCGATGTTCTGCAATTTAAAGGTATTATGATAAACCGCAGCACCCGAGTAGTATTTGATGCTGTCGTTAGCATTTAGCGCCCAATCCGTAAGTGTTGTAAACACAACCGGCTTCGCGGGGCCGCGTAGTTTATTATCAAATTGAACGATCCAGGGGCTAGTAATTGCGATAACGTTTTTAAGCGACAGGCTATTGGAGCTTGCAATGGTTTTATTTTTTGCGGTCTCATCTTTCCTGAACACAATAAATGCGCTCTCTATTGGTGCCAGTTCAAAGGGAACAGTAATAACACCGTTCGCATTTGTATAAGAGGAGAGCCGGCGCGTGCTGCCGCTTACAGGATCCCACAATTCAGGCACTTTGCCTGTTACCCTGAATTCGGGCGCTATATTTACCGTTTTATTTTTTTGGTTGGATATAAAATAGACCTCGCCTTCTTTTAATGCACGGTGAATAAACAACACCGAATCAGTTTGCTTTATCTTAACATCGGGTTTAATATTTATCAGGTCGAGGGCTTCCTGCATATTCAGGCCACTCATCACCATTCCTTTGCCAATCCGCTTGGTTTTAATATTTTTGCCGTCAATATCACCCCAAAGCTCATCAGCAAGTTTTGCTACCTGTTGATCTGCCGATGGATAGTTTTGTAAACTTGGCGACGTTTGTGGCCTTGGGCCTAAAACAACAGCCCCCTGCATCACCAGCTCTTTTATCTTCAGCAAAAGTTCGGGCCTCATAGTTGTAAGCTGAGGCAATACCAAAATACTGTAGCGCATGCCATCAGGCAAAACCAACTTACCATTGTTTACCGCCAGCCGGGTTTTTATAACCTCAGCATTAATATAATCAAATGAATATCCTTGTGGCAATTTGGGGTCCTGTACGCCGGTCATTTTGGGGGCATCTTCACTAATAAAATAGGCCACATCGGCTACATATTTCCCTTGTTGCAACATCATGTTACATCTCTTAATATACTTCAGGAATATATCCATATCATAAAACCAGGTATTAAGCCTGTTAAACTCGTTACCAAAATATGCGTTCACGCCAGGAGCTTTATCTTCATAGGGCTGACTGATGTAAACATGCATCAATGTGTTATTGATACCCTCTGTAAAAAAGCGGTCGGCACGTTGTTTCATTAATGCGGGATAGCGCGAATATGCCCCTCCAGCACAAGTAAATGATTCGGCTGATACTTTGGTTTTACCATAAATATGGGCGGCAGATGAGGCAGCCCTGTTCTCGATATCACCTAAACTGCCCTCGCTCCAAAACTCACCACCTATCTCGTCAGATTGTCCCCCGTACTGTAAAAACTCTCCGGGAAAGCCCCAATGACCGTAGTTTTCGAGCCAGGTAGTCAGGCCATGCTGATGACTTATTTCCCTAAGCCCGGCCACATATTCATAAGCTACATTATCTGCAATTAAACGCCGCAGGTCCCAAAGAAAACGGTCTGATTGTTCTGCGCTTCCGACTACGCTTCCTTGCATTGCCGGGATATACGGTATAGGATCGTAACCATAATTATCTGTGAACTTTTTGATGAACCCGTCCGTCCAATTCTGGCCGCCGGTTTCATAACTGTCTTCTACTGTCACCTTCCAGGTTTTCCTGTCCTCTGCAGGGATTCGTTGTATTATCTTGCCCAGATAAGCGTTAAAATGCGCGGCAATGTGTTGCTTGCTCATTTTGTCGGTCTCTAAGCCCGTACCTTCCGGCGAGGCCGGCGCATTATGCACTTTTGTAGGTGTCATCCCGCTGCGTTCAATAACCCAGCTACCGGGTGGTACATCCCATTTAAGCTCACCGTTGGCGTTCATGTTGTTCGATATATCCACAACCTTTTCCGGATCTATCACCGTTTCTTTGTTATCTATCACCGGCTGTGGCCCCCATTGATAAGCATCCCAGTAAGGGAAGGGCGTTTGCCACATTTTAGCAAATGTTTTTTCGATATAATTTTCTACCGCAGGTGCCGCTGAGAGTTTTACTTCGGCAATACCACTGTTGCCAGAAAACTTTGTTATCAACAGCCTAAAACTCTTTGAAGCAGTTGCCGGTATAGCGAACGCAGCGGGCCCGTAGGGCATAAACCCTACATTCAGTTCAGTGTTGCTGCGGTCTACCGTAAAGTGTTTGATGGTAGTATACATGCCATTTTCCATCACCTGCAATTGGCCGGTAATGGTCATGGCGCTACGGTTTGGTGTGAGCACCAGGCTGCGCACCGTGTACGGTTTATTCACCGTAATATCTACCTGGTAAGTGCCTCCTTTTTTGAAAATAACGCTTGTGGTATCGTTATGATCCATTATCCTGTTAATTCCCTCAATAGCAGGAGTAGCCTTTATCAGCGGTTTC
>JAQBNY010000027.1 GCA_028288315.1 Mucilaginibacter sp. | reverse complement strand
AATTCAATGGCTGATCTTAAAAATATTGCCATTATAGATGACCAAATTTTGCGTAAAATTGAGCCATATATAATTTTTTAATGATACAACAGCAAATTAAAGACGCTATCCGCGATATTCACGATTTCCCAAAGCCGGGCATTATATTTAAAGATATTACTCCAATACTAAAAGATCCTGTTTTATGCGAAAATATTAGCGCTGCTTTTTTAGAAAGATTAAAGGGGGCGCAAATTGATGCTATTGCAGGTATAGAAAGTCGTGGTTTTTTATTTGGATTAACGCTGGCAACTAAATTAGGTGTGCCATTTATTCCGGTACGTAAGGCAGGCAAGCTGCCGTATTCTATTCGCCAAAAGGTATATGAGCTTGAATATGGTGCCGCTACTATTGAGATACATACTGATGCCTTTAAACCTGGCGACCGTATATTGATACATGACGATTTACTGGCTACCGGTGGCACCGTTATGGCAACCAGCGAATTGATACAGGAAATGGGCGGCATAGTAGCCGGTTTTAGTTTTGTGGTTGGCCTAAGTTTCTTGAAAGGGATAGAAAAAATAGCACCAATTAGTAATAATATTATAGTACTGGCAGATTATTAAGCGCTATTTACTAAAATACAGCATTTTATAAGCTTATATTTCAATATAAATAATACCTTAAAAACCCTCTAATTTTTAAAATTAGGGGGTTTTTTGTTATAAAAAATCAATAATATTTTTAAACGGTGTGCTGTACCACAAATCTGTTATAATTTCATCCAATAAATAACGTGGGCCTTTAACCAATAAGCCCGGTTTAAATGAAGCCTTAATTCATTTAAAAAACCATTGATAAACCGTTTCAAGAAAAAAATGAAGATCATTAACCGCTGTTTTGTACTTGCTGTAATAATTACGGCCTGCACACAATTATTATTAGCCCAAAACCCAATTAAACAAGTTGGTAAAGTTACCGGTGTAACCGTGAACAAGCAGGAAGTTGATATTACTACCGAAAATGCTTTTATAAAAGTTATAGTTTACAGTCCCAATATTATAAGGGTACGTATAGATAAGCAAAAACTTGCTTCTGATTTTTCATACGCTGTAATATCGCAGCCGTTAAGCACTAAGGTGAACATCACCCAAAATGATAACGAGATTAATATCAATACCGATTCGCTAAAGGTTAACATTCAAAAAAGCCCTTACAATATCACTTTTAGCACATTAGCAGGAGAAGTAATTAACCAGGATGAAACCGGTTTAAGTACCTCATGGGTAAATGAATCAGTAACTACCTATAAAAAAATGCAGGAGGGTGAGCACTTTATTGGCTTAGGCGAAAAAACCGGCGGACTTGACCGTAAAGGTAACGCTTACACCAACTGGAACAGTGATACTTATGCTTACACAACCAATCAGGACCCTATTTATAGCACTATTCCTTTCTACATAGGGGTACATCATAAAGTTAACTATGGGATATTTTTTGATAACACCTGGCAAAGCGATTTCAACTTTGGGGCAAGTAACGACAGGTTTGCGTCATTTGGTGCAAAAGGTGGCGAAATGAATTATTATTTCATTTCGCATAAACAGGTAGCAGACATTATCAGATCATACAGCAGCTTAACCGGTTTAATGAAAATGCCGCCGCTATGGAGCCTTGGTTACCAGCAAAACCGTTATAGCTATTACCCTGATACAGAGGTTTTTCGTATAGCAGAAACACTGCGTGAAAAGAAGATCCCTGCGGATGGTATTACGCTTGATATCCATTACATGGATAAGTATAAAGTGTTTAGCTGGGATAAACAGCGTTTTCCTGACCCTGCCGGCATGATTAAGAAATTGAAGGATATGGCATTTAAAGTTACGCTGATAGTTGACCCGGGTATTAAAGTAGAGAAAGGCTATGGCGTTTACGAACGTGGCCTTAAAGAAGATATTTTTGCCAAGTATCCTGATGGCAGCAACTACTCAGGCCAGGTTTGGCCGGGCTGGTGTAACTTCCCGGATTTTACGAATCCTAAAGGCCGTGCCTGGTGGGGAAGCGAGTTAAAAAAATATGCTGATGAAGGCGTAAGCGGTATCTGGAATGATATGAACGAGTTTTCTACCTGGGGGCAAAAAGCACCTGATAATATCTTGTTCAATTTTGAAGGTAAGATGGCATCACATCCGGAGATACATAATGTTTACGGGTTAGAAATGATTCGCTCCAGCTACGAAGGCTATAAGGCGGCCCGTGATAATAAAAGGCCATTCATATTAACCCGTTCGGGTTATGCGGGCTTGCAGCGTTATGCAGCTATGTGGACAGGCGACAACCGTGCAGAAGACAGCCATATGTTGTTAGGTGTAAGGTTAATGAACAGCCTGGGTTTAAGCGGCGTGCCATTTACCGGAATGGATGTAGGTGGTTTTACAGGGGGAGCATCGCCATCATTATACGCCCGCTGGATGCAGATAGGTGCGTTTAATCCATATTTCCGTAACCATACAGGTATCAACTCAAAAGCATCAGAGCCGTGGGCATATGGCGAAGAGGTGCTAGAAATAACCCGTAACTATATTAACCTGCGTTACCGTTTATTGCCATACCTGTATTCAACTTTTTATGAGGCTACACAAAGTGGAAAGCCTGTTATGCGTTCGCTTACTATTGATTATACGCATGATGAGAACGTTTATAATGGTTTGTATGAAAACCAGTATATGTTTGGTCACGCTTTTTTGGTATTTCCATTTGATGGCGTAACGCCGTTTGGTAAACTTTACTTCCCGGCAGGTAAATGGTACAATCTTTATAATGGCGAGGTACAGCAGGGTAACTCTAAGGTAGGCCTGGACTTAGGCATATCTAAACTGCCTGTATATGTTAAAGAAAGCAGTATTATACCAATGCAAACTCAAATACAAAATACTACCGAAAAACCATCAGACACACTTTATGTACATGTTTATAAAGGCGATGTAAATAATAAGTTTGTTTATTATGAAGATGATGGTGAAAGCTTCGACTATGAGAAAGGTGATTTTTACAAAAGAACCATTACTTATGATGCCGCTAAAAAGGCCATAACTTTTGCTAAGGCCGAGGGCTCTGGCAAATCAAAATTCAGTATGATAAAGTTGATGCTACATTGCTTTAACACCACTAATTTAAAACTGAATGGCAAACAATTGCAAGCTAAGGATGATTTCCAGGCGCTTATGGTACCCATCTCCCGGTTTGATCCAACAGGATTATCAAACCCGGTTGAAAGCGAAAAAATAAAGAGCATACTGGTAAAAAGTATGAATGATCAGTTTAATATTAGTTATTAATAAACAATATAAAAATGCAATTTAAAAAAGCCTGTTGCGAAAGTCAGCAGGCTTTTTTGTGATAGGAGCAGTGATTTTAATGTTGGGATGAACCAAGTAATCCACAAAAAATTATTAAAAATGAAATTTGTAACTAAAAGGATAGTAATTGTCATTAATAAATAATAACAATTAGCATCATTATAGCAAAAACACTAAAGTGCCTGGGCAACATGGTAAGGTTTAATTTTTAGTTATTAACTTTAATGGCCTTTGTAACCAATTATTTATATGAGAATCTTTTTACGTGTAATATTTACGCTGTTTCTTGCATATCCTATGTTATCGGTTGCCGGTACTGATAGTTTATTGAATGTATTAAAAAAAGAGATCGGCAGGAAAGATATTTATGAAAATGAAAAGCAGGCACGTATACAAAGTCTAAAAAAACTTCAGCATAAGCTTTCAAAAATTGATTATACCTCTCAATATGATGTGAGTTTGAAATTGTATGACGA
>JAQBNY010000006.1 GCA_028288315.1 Mucilaginibacter sp. | reverse complement strand
GTAGCCCGTTGGGCATTTAAACACCCAACACCTGATGACTTTTTCCGCACTATGGAAAATGCTTCGGGAGAGAGCCTGCAATGGTTCTGGAGGGGCTGGTTTGTAAACAACTGGCGTTTAGATGTTGCTGTTAATGATGTTAAATATGTAAACAACGATCCATCTAAAGGAGCATTGATTACTCTTACCAATATGGATAAAATGGCCATGCCGGTAATTCTTGAAATAAAAACCATTAGTGGTAAAGTGGAACGTTTAAAGCTACCTGTTGAAATTTGGGAGCGTAATAACAGCTTTGTTGTAAAATATCCATCTACAGAAGAAATAGAATCTGTTACCTATGACCCTGATAAATTATTACCAGATTACAACCCGGATAATAATGTCTGGAAGAAGCAACAATAATATTACAAGATACTACAACCCGGTTTAGGCCGGGTTTTTCGTTAGTTTAAATGTTAAATTACCAAACTATCTTACTTTACATGAGTTTAACTCATATATACTATTTGCCATGCCAAAAATCCCTTTCATTATAATAATATTTTTGTTTGCCGCCACTTTTGCCCATTCACAGGATCTGTTAAAAGGCACTGTTTATGAAAATGGTACCAATACCCGGTTAACTAATGTTTTCATCCGGAATAATAATAATAAGCAGATAACTATAACAGATAAGAACGGTAATTTCAGTATTAAAGCAGCAACGGGGCATCTGCTGATATTTAACTCGCCCGGTTATGTGTCCGATACCTTATATCTGATTGATGTATTGCATAAAAGAATAAACCTTGCGCCTAAAACCATTAACTTAAGCCAGGTGAATATCACAGCCACCCGCCAGGCTTTTAATCCACGTGTTGAATATCCTGAGATTTATGAGAAAAGCAAGGTATACGCCTTTTCTCCCTCAACCTGGTTTAGTAAAGAGGGTAAAGATGCTCGCAGGTTAAAACGCTATTTTAGACGCGAAGCAGAAGAACGGCAGGTTGATGCCGTGTTTAGCCCTGTTTATGTAGGCAGTATTGTTCCGCTAAAAGGTCAAGATCTGGCGAATTTTATATCGCTTTACCGCCCAACCTATGCATTTCTGAAAAGTAACAATGCCGAGTCTATGGTGGCTTATATTAATGACTGCTATAAAAAGTATATGGCCTTACCACCTGATAAACGTTCATTACCAGCGTTGAAAACGCAATAAATAGGATTATTTCTCCTATAAAGTTTAAAATATTTGGCAAGGAAAAAAGTAAGATTGAAGCAGATAAATAAATATTAAAATATTGTGTTTCAGATTTTAAAAGATTTCCCTACCTTTGACGTCCCTGAAAGGAGGTATTTGGGATATGATCATTATTAACGTAAAAGACGGCGAATCATTAGATAAAGCATTAAAACGCTTTAAAAAGAAATTCGAAAAAACAGGAGTATTAAGAGAGCTACGCAGTCGCCAGGCTTTTGAGAAGAAATCTATTACTCGCAGGCACGAAATTAAACATGCCATTTACAAGCAGAACATGAACGCCGAGACTGTTTAATTCTTTTTTGATAAAGAATTTTCACATTTTCTCGTCACTATAAAAAACTATTTGTACATTCAATTACTTGGATGTTCAAATAGTTTTTATGTTTTTAGGCAGATTTATACAGTATATTAAATTCGAGAAAAGGTACTCGTCTCATACTGTATCAGCATATCAGTCAGATCTGGATCAGTTCCTGCTTTTTCTAAATCCACCCGATACTGAAGCATCCGTATCGCACCCATCAAACATAACACATCATGATATCCGTAACTGGATGGTGCAGTTAATGGACCAGGGTATATCACCGCGTTCTGTTAACCGCAAATTAGCCACACTGCGCAAATACTTTAAATTTTTGTTGCAGGAGGGAGATATAACCGTTAACCCAACCTCGCGCATTAATGCGCCAAAAGTCCCTAAAAACTTACCCGTTGTTGTTGACGGTGATAAGCTTACCGGCATGCTGGATGGCAAACTTGATGGAGCAGAGAAAATTTTTACAGATGATTTTCAGGGAATTCGGGATAAGCTCATCATTGAGATGCTGTTTGGTACTGGCATACGTCTTGCCGAACTTACCGGTATAAAGGAAACAGATATTAATTTTTATGAAAACACCATAAAAGTTTTAGGTAAACGCAACAAACAGAGGATAATACCTTTAAATACCGAATTGGTATTGCTTTTAAAGAAATATATAGAGTTAAAGAAAAGTGAAAATTTTAACAACAATACTTTAACTTTTATCGTTACCAATAAAGGAACTAACATTTATCCGAAGCTTATATATAATACTGTGCAGAGATACCTTTCTAACATATCTACTCAGAATAAGAAAAGCCCTCACGTGCTGAGGCACACATTTGCTACAAGTTTATTAAATAAAGGTGCAGATTTAAATGCGATTAAAGAATTGCTTGGCCATGCTAATTTAAGTGCCACGCAAATTTATACGCATAATTCCGTTGAGCGATTAAAGTCTATTTATAAACAAGCCCATCCAAAGGCATAAAAAGGAGGAAAAATGAAAATCACAGTGCAATCTATTCACTTTACAGCAGACAGGAAATTGCTGGATTTTATCCAAAAGAAGGTTGATAAGCTGGAAACATTTTATGACCACATTATTAGTGGGGAGGTTTATCTGAAGTTGGAAAATGTAGAGGACGAGGCGAACAAAATATCGGAGATTAAACTGTTGCTACCCGGCAACCAGATATTTGCTAAAGAGAAGTGTAAGACCTTTGAAGAAGCGACGGACCTGGTGGTTGAGAGCTTGCGCAAACAAATAGAGAAACATAAAACAAAGAAAACAATTGCTGCCGAAGTTGCGAAAAAAGCAGTTTTGGTTACACAAGAGGAAGATTTCTAAGTACATACATAGGGGTTAAATAGAGCCCGGATCGGCAGGTTTAAAGCCTGCCGATTTTTTTTGAAAAAAATTTTGTACAGCTTTAAATTTTTGTAGATTTGCAATCCCTTTCAGAGAGGTGTTAATCATCACTCGCATATTGAAAGGGTGGTTCTTTAAAATAAAAAAATAATAGTGCGATATTAATTTGCCGCCATTCCCTGAAGTTACTATGAGTACTAAAGGATTGGTAACAATTTAAGCCTCCTTAGCTCAGCTGGTAGAGCGACTGACTTGTAATCAGTAGGTCATTGGTTCGATCCCGATAGGAGGCTCTGTTAATTTTAGCATAATGGTTGAGTTTACGATGCTCCAGTTGTGAACTCGTTATAACCAAAATGCTAAAATCAACAATGGGGGGATACCAGAGCGGTCAAATGGGGCGGACTGTAAATCCGCTGCTTCGGCTACGAAGGTTCGAATCCTTCTCCCCCCACAATAAGTATTCAAAGTACTAAAT
>JAQBNY010000320.1 GCA_028288315.1 Mucilaginibacter sp. | reverse complement strand
GCAGATATGAAACAAGCTAAACTCTTAAATGGCCAGGTGGCATTAGTTACCGGTGCCGATAGTGGCATAGGTAAGGGCGTTGCACTGGCATTGGCACAGGCAGGAGCAAAGGTGCTTATCAATTATGTGTATAACCATGATGCTGCCGATGAGGTTGTGAAAATTATAAAGGATGCTGGAGGAGAGGCATTTGCTCACCAGGCTGATGTAAGCAGGGAAGATGAAGTGAAAGCCATGTTTGCTAAAATCATTCAAACTTATGGCACTATTGATATTCTTGTAAATAATGCCGGCCTGCAAAAGGATGCAAAGTTTGTTGATATGACGCTTGATGAGTGGAACACTGTGATTGGCATTAACCTTACCGGCCAGTTCCTCTGCTCGCGTGAAGCTGCCAAGGAATTCATTAAAAGGGGAGTGGTAGAAGATGTAAGCCGCGCTGCAGGTAAAATTATTTGTATGAGTAGCGTGCATGAAGTTATACCCTGGGCAGGGCATGTAAACTATGCAACCAGTAAAGGTGGTATAGGCATGTTTATGAAAAGCATAGCACAGGAACTTGCTCCGCATAAAATAAGAGTGGTGGGTATTGGCCCTGGTGCTATACAAACTCCAATTAATAAAGAAGCCTGGGATACACCGCAGGCATTAAACAAATTACTTGAGCTTATTCCGTATAACCGTATAGGTCAGCCAGATGACATTGGCAAACTTACTGTGTGGCTGGCATCAGATGAAGCCGATTACATAACAGGTACAACCATATTTATAGATGGCGGCATGACATTGTACCCCGGTTTTGCCGATAATGGGTAGAAAAGTTAACATTGATTTGATATACATTTAATCTTATTGTAAAAAGTACACTAAGTAACCCAGTTTTAAATTAACATATTGTAAAAAAGACACTAAGTAACTGCCTATTTTTTAATAAAATCATTTTTAAGCCCTGCATATTATCAAATATTCATAAAAGTTTAAAATAATTTTAATTATTCATAACACAATGTTACTTTTGTTATGTAAATTAAAATTTAAAAATAAAAACAACATGAAAAGGATATTTGTAACAATCGCAATTACTGCTCTGTTTACTGCTAATATATTTGCCGCTAACAGTGTAGTTAAAACTGAAGATGGTACCCAAGGTGTATCATACGCTGTAGTAAACAAATTCAACAATGATTTTGCAAGGGCACAAAATGTAAGCTGGAAAGTTAACGCAAACTTTCAAAAAGCTTCTTTCACCATTGATGATGTAAAAATGTCTGCATTTTACAACTTGCAAGGCGAGTACATGGGTTTAACACAAGCTGTACAATTTAAAGCATTACCTACAAAAGCAAAAAAAGAGATCGGTCAAAAATATGAAGGATACTTTGTACAAGAGGTAATCAAATTAGATGCGGACGATGATTCAACTGTATACTTTGTTGACCTTAAAAAAGACACTGACGAGTTTTTAGTAAGAGTTACACCTAATGCTAACGTTTACTTTTTTCAACAAGTAAAAAAATAATAGGTAATACCCCTCACTTATATAAAAGTCACCAGTTAAACTGGTGACTTTTTTTTTATTTAGAGTATTTTTTGCTTTATTGTTTCTAAATAAATAATTTTTTTTGATTATTAATAATTTTATATATTTGAACAGATAGTTGTATATTCCATATTGATTAATAAACCTTTTTATACTCAGTTGAATTACTTACTGATCTTAACAAAAAATTTTTAATTCGATTATAATAATATTATGAAAACTGGAAAAGTAAAATGGTTTAACACACAAAAAGGTTATGGATTTATTGTTACTGATGACGGTAAGGATCTTTTTGTTCATTTCAAGGATGTACAAGGTGGGGTAAATGCTATTAAAGACAATGATAATGTTGAGTATGATGTTGAAGAAGGCAGAAAAGGATTACAGGCGGTAAACGTTAAAAAAGTTTAATAACCGTACTTAAATACATAATGAGCCTCTGTTGTACGCAGGGGTTTTTTTATGAGAAAAAATTAGGTGAGATAACCTGCTTTATTTACTTTAGCCTCCCAACTTTATTACTTATCATGACGGATAACGACACGGCAAAAACATCCAGGAATGTAATTTTTCTGGTTCTTGTAGCTTCACTTGGCTATTTTGTTGATATATATGATCTTTTAGTATTCTCCATTGTGCGCAAAGCAAGCTTGCATGATATTGGTGTAGCCGATGCTGATATACTCTCAAAAGGCCAGTTTATAATTAACGTTCAAATGTTTGGCTTACTGTTAGGTGGTATTGTTTGGGGTATTATTGGCGATAAGCTTGGCCGCATTAAAGTATTATTCGGGTCAATATTATTATACTCGGTAGCGAATTTTGCAAACGGACTGGTTCATGATGTTAACACCTACGCTCTAATCCGTTTTATTGCCGGTATTGGTTTGGCCGGTGAACTGGGCGCGGGCATTACCCTGGTTACCGAAACTTTAAGTAAAGAGAAACGGGGCTACGGCACCATGATAGTAGCTGTAATAGGTTTATTTGGCGCTGCGGCTGCATATGCAGTTGCTACCTATGGCTGGCGCAATGCTTACTTTGTAGGTGGTGGCTTAGGTGTTTTATTGCTTTTATTACGCCTTGGTACGTTTGAATCGGGCATGTTTAAAACCATGGAACAAAGCAATGCCAGCAAGGGCAATTTCTTTATGCTGTTCACCAATTTTGACAGATTAAAAAAATACTTGTATTGTATTTTAATAGGAGCACCGCTTTGGTATGTGGTAGGAGTGCTGGTAACCCTATCTCCCGAGTTTGGCAAGGCCCTGGGTGCGCAAACGCCGCTTAGCGCCGGTGAAGGGATACTTTACACATATATAGGAATATCTATTGGTGATATTGTTGCAGGACTGCTGGCTCAGATCACCAAATCAAGAAAACTAACAATGACCGTATTCCTTACCGTATCAATAGTAACTTCATTTATTTACTTAGGTTCATCAGGCATTACACATAATCATTTCGTATGGATCTGTTTCTTTATGGGCTGCTCTGTTGGTTACTGGGCTACATTTGTAACTATAGCTGCAGAACAATTTGGAACTAATATTAGGGCTACGGTTACTACAACTGTACCAAACTTTGTACGCGGATCGTTAATACCAATAAACATTGCATTTAATGCGCTTGTTGTGCATTACGGTATGGTTAGGAGTGGCTATATAATGATGATTATACTTACATTAATTTCTTTATTCTCGTTAAGTCAGTTAAACGAAACTTTTGGTAAAGATTTGAATTATATAGAGGAAGAGGCAGGAGTAATTTAATTAGTGAATTAGCTATTATAAGAATAGATCGCTTTAAGATTTTGAAAAACTCAATTCAATAACTTTGTTTAGTTTTGCCGTTCATTAATCACTAATTCACTAAATCACTAATTCAACAATTAGTAATGATTAGCAAGGAACAAATAGCTGCAGATTATAAAAAGATACAGGATGAGATATGCGCCGCGCTTGAAGTAACCGATGGCAAAGGCACTTTTGAAGAGGAGCTATGGGAGCGCGAAGGTGGCGGCGGCGGCCGTACCCGTATTATACAAAACGGCAATATATTTGAAAAAGGAGGAGTTAACTTTTCGGCCGTTCATGGTAATTTACCGCATACCATGAAAAAAGCCCTTAATGTTGAGCAAGACGACTTTTTTGCTACCGGAATATCAATTGTAATACATCCAAATCATCCGCTGGTACCTATCATCCATATGAACATCAGGTACTTTGAAATGCCTTCGTCATTTAGTACAGGTAGCTGCCCTGTACACTGGTTTGGCGGTGGCATTGACCTTACACCTCATTATGTAGTTGAAGATGACGCCCGGTTTTTTCACAGTAGTTTAAAATCGGTTTGTGACAGGTTTTATCATGATTTTTATCACCGCTTTAAAATTTGGGCTG
The DNA here is from genome assembly GCA_028288315.1 of Mucilaginibacter sp. Lineage (GTDB taxonomy): Bacteria > Bacteroidota > Bacteroidia > Sphingobacteriales > Sphingobacteriaceae > Mucilaginibacter. The sequence goes on along the minus strand of JAQBNY010000320.1, from coordinate 2,913 downwards.
ATGATTACTTTTTCATCAAACACAGAGATGAAACACGTGGAATAGGCGGTATATTTTATGATCGTTTAACCGCTAATGATGATATGTCATGGAGTGATGTGTTTGAATTCTCAAAAGCCGTTGGCCGGTCATTCATTCCTATTTACACCGAATTGGTTAATCGTAACCGCAATAAGGAGTATACGGAAGAGCAACAATTGTGGCAATATCAGCGCCGCAGTCGTTATACGGAGTTTAACCTGGTATATGACGCAGGTACAAAATTTGGTTTAGAAACCAATGGCCGTATAGAATCTATATTAATGAGCTTGCCACCAACAGCTAAGTGGGTATATAATTATCATCCAAAAGCAGGCAGCGAAGAAGAAAAAACCTTATCCTTATTAAAAAAAGGTATTAACTGGGTCTAATTACATGAAGAAGATATTAACTGCATTTTTTATAGTAACTGCATTATGCTCTTTCAACGCCAAACCATCACTTAAAGGTGTTTGGGAATACGCCGGCGACATATATAACGGTAAAAAGCAATCTGCTTCAAATGATTATAAATTACACCGGCAATATGATGATGCACATTACGATGCTTTTTTTATTGAGGAAGGGGAAAAACCTGCTCTTTATGAAAAAGGCGACTATGCTTTAAAGCAGGATACCTGTTTTGAAACTCAAACCTACAGCAGGCAGCCATCAAAAGTTATTGGCATAACCTTAAAATACATTTATCAAATTAAAAATGATACGCTTACTTTAAGCGGTACGCTCCCTAATGGTGCCATAGTACAGGAGTATTGGAAAAGGGTAAAATAAGCGTATATAGCATATAATGCATATTCATTGCATTTTTAAGTTAAAAACCGTTTAAAACAAGTATAAATGTTAGCAAAAATAGCAACGTAAAACCATATAAATTTATAACTTCGCAAGTCGTTTAAAAAACAAATTTTACACGCAATAACAGATAAGATTTTCCACAAAGAAAAACAATGGCTGAAGAAACAGGAAACGATAATCACCAGGAAGACAGAATAATTTCGATAAATATTGATGAGGAGATGCGGGCAGCTTACATTGATTATTCAATGTCAGTTATCGTATCAAGGGCACTGCCCGATGTACGCGACGGTTTAAAACCCGTTCACAGGCGTGTATTATACGGCATGCTTGATTTGGGTTTATATAACAATAAATCATATAAAAAATCAGCACGTATAGTAGGTGAGGTACTGGGTAAGTATCACCCGCATGGCGATAAATCAGTTTATGATGCCATGGTACGTATGGCACAAGACTGGAGCCTGCGTTATCCGTTTGTTGAAGGACAAGGTAACTACGGATCAATTGACGGTGATGAGCCTGCGGCAATGCGTTATACAGAAGCAAAGCTGCAAAAAATTGCCGAAGAGATGCTGGCCGATATCAACAAGGATACTATTGATTTCCAGCTTAACTTTGACGACTCTTTAGAAGAGCCAACTGTATTGCCGGCCAAGTTCCCTAACTTACTGGTAAACGGTGCATCAGGTATAGCCGTGGGTATGGCTACCAATATGGCGCCACACAACCTTACCGAGATTATAAATGCTACATTAGCTTTAATAGATAACCGCCAGATTGAGGTTGCTGAGTTAATACAATACGTAAAAGGTCCTGATTTTCCTACTGGGGGTATCATTTACGGATACGAAGGCCCACGCGAAGCTTTAGAAACAGGTCGTGGCCGTATTGTGATACGTGCAAGGGCCGAGATCGAATCATATAATAATGATCGTGAACGCATTATTGTAACTGAAGTACCTTACCAGGTAAACAAAGCGCTTATGATAGAGCGTACTGCCGAACTGGTAAATGATAAAAAACTGGAAGGTATCTCTGCCATCCGTGATGAATCTAACCGCGAGGGTATCCGTGTTGTTTATGAAGTAAAACGTGAGGCTAATGCAGCTATCGTATTAAACAACCTGTATAAATACACTGCGCTGCAAACATCATTTAGTGTAAATAATATTGCACTTGTACATGGCAGGCCAATGTTGCTTAACCTAAGGGACCTGATTCATCATTTTGTTGAACACAGGCATGAGGTGGTTATCCGACGTACCAAATTTGAACTTGCGGAAGCTGAAAAGCGTGCCCATATTTTAGAAGGTTTATTAATAGCTCTTGATCATCTTGATGAGGTTATTAAATTAATACGTGCATCAGGCACACCAGACGAAGCCCGCGAAGGTTTAATGACCCAGTTTGGCTTAAGCGATATCCAGGCACGTGCCATTTTGGATATGACCTTAAGGCGTTTAACCGGTCTTGAGCGCGATAAGATTCGTGAAGAGTACGATGCTTTAATGAAACAGATTGATTATTTAAAATCTATCCTGAATGATGAAGTCTTGCGTATGCAGATCATTAAAGACGAATTGATTGAGATAAGGGATAAATATGGTGATGAACGCAAAACCGAAATGGTGCATTCATCTGCAGAAATGCAAACCGAAGACTTTATTGAGGATGAAGATGTAGTTATTACTATCTCTCGTGAAGGTTATATAAAACGTACATCACTTACAGAATACCGCAGACAGGGCAGAGGTGGTAAAGGATCAATAGGCAGTAACAGCCGCGATGCCGATTTTATTGAGCATTTACTGATCGCATCAAACCACAACTACATGCTATTCTTTACTGAATCTGGCCAATGTTTCTGGTTAAGAGTATTTGAAATTCCTGAAGGTACACGTACCTCTAAGGGCCGTGCTATCCAAAATATCATTAATATCCCTAAAGAGGAAAACATTAAAGCTTACATCAAGCTAAAATCGCTTAAGGATAAAGAATACCTGGAGAATAACTTTATTATTATGTGTACCCGCAAAGGTGTTATCAAAAAAACATCTTTAGAGGCATATTCCCGTC
>JAQBNY010000299.1 GCA_028288315.1 Mucilaginibacter sp. | reverse complement strand
GCTAAACCACCGCCTTTAGGGTTTTGAATTAGTACAATTAATCCTAAAAGGACACATGCAATAATGGTGATAATTAATAATACTAAATACATTTTCTTTTATATCAATTTGTTTTCTTTTCTAACTCTTCAATCTGGGCTGCAAAGTAAAGCTTTTTTTCCGGAAATTTCAATATCAATTTTTTATAAGTAGCTATGGCTTTATGATATAACATTTGCTCGGTATAAATACGGGCCAGTGTTTCTGTTACTAATACACCCTGGTCTTCTGAGCTTTTCTTTGCTTTATTTTCATTGTCCAGCCTGTCTGCAGCGGGTGGTCTTATCTGCGGTTCATTGTGTATGAAGCGTTCAATTATAATATCTTCTTTCTTAGTATGATCAAACGCAATACTAGTAGCATTATCATCCTTTTCAATTTCGCTTACTGATGTAAGGCTGAAAATATTTTCATAATACTGCTGCTGCAATTCGTCAGGCGCAACACGTTTAACCGGTTTTACACGTGGTTGCTCAGCGCCTGTATCTGCAAATGCATTAGGTGCAGAACCTTCTTTTTGTGTTTGCGTAGGAGCGTATGGCTGCAAACTGCCTGCGTGTTCTTTACGGGTTTTATCTAACCACCACAAAAAGCTGTATGGCATGTTATCGTCATTATAGCGCGATAACGTCTCCTGGTTTTCTTTTACAGTTTCGGTATTTTGTTGTGCTTCTGCTGCTATTGGTGCCGATGATGGTTGCGCATTATTATCAGTATTACGCAATTCATCCAGTTTTTTATCAAACATTAAATAATCGGCGCTTACAATATTGCCGAGTATCAGCTTTTCTTCATCAATAGCTACGTCCCTGTCTGTAATACCGGCTGATGTTTGCAGGAGCTCTTTATCTTCGTCCTCCTTATCTTCATCGGCATAATTATTTTGCCTTGCCTGTTGTGCTGCTCTCGCTTGTTCTTCTGTATCATGCAGTACATTTACACCCGGCTCAAAACCTATATCATCAATACCTACTATCTCTTCGTATACATCATCTTCAATATCATGCCTAAAATATTCCTTCTCTTCGCGATAACCGTTATCGGCACTTAAATTGGTAAACGTAACAGGCTCTTCGATTTGTGTTACCGGAGTTTCTTCTTCCTGTATTGTTTCAACAAGGCTTTCATCTGTTTGCGTATGCGTTGCCTGCTCTTCGTAAGAATGAATTATAGTATCAATATCCTGGATCTCATCCTGCGTCTCTTCATCAATCGCCGTTGTTGTTTCAGATTCCTGGCTTATTGTGGTACGAGTATCGTCAAGGGCAACCGGAATGCTGAAATAATTTTCTGATCCGGAAACCTTAGTCCTGATGATTTTATTTTGAGCAACTACAGGCAGGCTATGCGGGTTGTGCAGCAGCTTATAAAGCGTACCTGCTTTATAATAAACCGCCGCCTTTTTAATATTCTGCTTATCGGCTGCACGGGCAAGCAATACCTGTAACAAACCGCTCTGCGGATGGTCATTTACCATCTGCTTCAGGCTAGTAGCATATAACTGGCCCGTATCTGCCGGGTTTGCCAGCAGGCTCCATAAAATTTGCTTATGCCTGTTATCTAAGTACTGATCCACCTTGTTGTTATAAAACTATAAATGCTTACCAATTTGCAAAGGCACGATTAAAAATATCGTCGGTTAATTGCTTGTTAATATCAGCTATCAGCACTTGCTCCTGTGTTGACAGATCTCCGGTAAATTCTTTATACTTTGTGAAAGATTCATCAAAACTAAGTTTTTTATCCTTTTCGTAAACATATTTTACCTGAACAGTAATTGTTAAACGACTTGCACCGGCAATTGGCGCAACATTAGGGTTAGTTGCCTGAATGGATGCCGGGGCTATGCTGTAACCCGTTATAGCACCAGACATGGTTGCATTTGCCCCCTCGCTGCGTACAATGCTTAAACTTGTTTGGGTACGTATCCTATTCTTAAGCGCCTCGGTAAACTGCTGACTTAAAGTTGCCACTACCAAAGGCGCATTATTTTCAAAAAATTGTATATCAATAGTTTTCAGGTCAGGCGGGATGGATGCTCCGTTTTGTGTTAGTTTGTAAGAACACGATGCGAATAGCATAACCACTGTGCCTACCATTAGTATATTTAAAAAAAGCCTTTTGCCCATGGTTCGTTATAAATCTAATTCTTTTATTTTACGATATAAAGTTCTTTCTGATATTCCTAACTCATTAGCCGCAAGCTTGCGTTTACCTTTGTGCTTTTTAAGCGCCTTCCGTATCAAATCTGATTCCTTATCTACTAGTGATAATGATTCTTCTACCTCTTCGGCTTCATGCGCAATGTTATAATCAGTATTGTTATTATTGTTGTTAACGGGTTGCTGCAAGGTAAATTGTGTTTCGTTATTGCTAGCCGGCAATTCAATATCCCTGTACAATTGGGTTAATGTTTGCGCATGGTTTGGGTAGTTTGTGCTTACCCCGCCTTTTTCAATAATATCAACCACCAGCTTTTTCAGTTCAACCATATCGCGTTTCATATCAAACAGCACCTTATATAGTATATCCCTTTCAGAAAAATCTTCTTTTTGATGATCTAAACGCATTGGCAGGTTCCTGCTGTTTGCTTCATGCGGTATATAAGTTAATAACGTGGCCGCGGTTATTATACGGTCGCGCTCGAGAACGGCCAATTGCTCGGCCATATTTTTTAGCTGGCGAACATTACCCGGCCATGAGTAATTTGTTAAAACCTGCTGTGCTTCGTCATCTAACTGTATAGGCGGAGTACGGTATTTATCGGTAAAATCTGATGTGAATTTACGAAATAGCAAAAAGATATCTTCCTTCCTATCACGCAACGGTGGTATCCTTAGCGGAACAGTGTTTAAACGATAATAAAGATCTTCTCTAAACCTGCCTGCTTTAACCGCGTCATAAACATCAACATTGGTTGCTGCAATAACACGCACATTGGTTTTTTCTACTTTAGATGATCCCACTCTTATGTACTGGCCCGATTCTAATACCCTTAACAAACGAGCTTGTGTACCTAACGGCATTTCAGCAATCTCATCCAAAAATATAGTACCGCTATTAACTGTCTCAAAGTAACCTTTACGCTCGCCAATGGCACCTGTATAAGCTCCTTTTTCGTGGCCAAAAAGTTCTGAATCAATAGTACCTTCTGGTATAGCACCGCAGTTAACCGCAATAAAAGGCCCATGCTTACGCGGGCTCATCTGGTGAATAATGTGCGAGAATACCTCTTTACCACTGCCACTTTCGCCGGTAATTAATACCGAAATATCTGTAGGTGCTACCTGGTTGGCAATATTTATAGCTCTGTTCAACAACGGCGAATTGCCGATGATGCCAAAGCGTTGTTTAATTTCTTGTACTTCCATATTTAAAAAGAGTCAAGAGGTTAGAGTCAAGAATCAAGAGACTGTTTCAACTTTTAAAATGTGTTCTCTAAATGAAAATATCATTCGTTGAACTTCAGATAATAGCTCAAGGCAATCTTTTAATTTATCTACTGACCCATAATTTCTACGCTCACATATTAATAATTGTGTTTCAAGCTCAAAAGATGATGATATAGCTATTGATAAAAATTCTGCAAAGTGTTTATTTGTGTTTTTACCCGAACCTTCTGCTATGTTTGAAGGGACTTATCTCTTGATTCTTATTTCTTGATTCTACCCTACTATTTTCCCTATCAATGTTGCCGATGTAGTTCTTTCTACTAAAACATTTACGTACTGGCCTGGTTTGAAATTTTCGCTTACCGGGAATATCACCATGGCGTTTTGGTCGCTGCGGCCGCAATAATCATTGTTTGATTTTTTTGAGAACCCTTCAATCAGCACTTTCTCCACCTTACCAATGCGCGCTTGCATACGGTAAAAAGAATACTCCTGCTGTTTGGCTACTATCTGTTGCAAGCGTTTTTGCTTTACTTCTTCGGGGATGTCATCCGCGTAACGTTTAGCGGCTAAGGTTCCTGGTCTTTCGCTATATTTAAACATATAGGCAAAGTCATACTTAACATAATCCATCATACTCACCGTATCGTTATGTTCTGCCTCTGTTTCAGTACAAAAACCGGTGATTACATCAGTAGATATAGCACAACCAGGTATAATCCTGCGGATGGCATCAATCCTGTTTATATACCACTCTCTATCGTAAGTACGGTTCATAATATCCAGCACGCGGCTGTTACCTGATTGTACCGGCAGGTGTATGTAATTACAAATGTTATCGTATTTAGCAATGGTATATAAAACCTCGTCGGTAATATCCTTAGGGTGCGATGTTGAGAAACGTACACGCAACTCCGGACTAACCAATGCAACCATCTCTAATAAGTTAGCAAAGTTTACTACAGCCTCATCTAAATCATCTCCAAGGGAGAGGTCTTTTTGGTCGCCCTGCTCATCAGAACCCTCTACTTTGGAGAGGGCAGGTTGAGGCTTTTTCCATTTGTATGAATCTACATTCTGGCCCAGCAAAGTAACTTCCCGGTATCCCCTGTTAAACAAATCAGTACATTCTGCCACAATTGAGTGTGCATCCCTGCTACGCTCGCGGCCACGGGTAAATGGCACCACGCAAAAAGAGCACATATTATCGCAACCACGCATAATAGATACAAAGGCATTTATGCCATTGCTGTTTAAACGCACCGGACTAATATCGGCATAGGTTTCTTCACGGCTTAGCAATACGTTTACTGCACGCTGGCCACCATCAACCTGTTCTATTAAGTTTGGCAAATCGCGGTAAGCATCAGGGCCTACTACAACATCTACCAGTTTTTCTTCTTCTAAAAATTTGGCTTTCAAACGCTCGGCCATACAGCCCAATACGCCAACCACCATACCGGGGTTTTTAAATTTGGCTCCCGCAAATTCTTTCAGCCTGTTACGTACACGTACTTCGGCATTCTCACGGATAGAACAGGTGTTAATGAACACTACATCGGCATTGTTAAAATCTGATGTGGTTTCAAAACCTTGTTCTGATAAAATAGAGGCCACAATTTCGCTATCGCTAAAGTTCATAGCACAGCCATAGCTTTCAATATATAGCTTACGCCCATTGTTTTTACCAATAACCGGCTCTAATACTAAAGCCTCGCCCTGCCTGCTTTCGTCATGCACTTTATCCTGAATAAGCAAATCCATTGTTATTTTTAAATTGAACCGCAAAAATACATAAATTTTATATATTGGATGACAGTTTGGCAGCGTTTAACAAAATGAATGTTTTGTTGTTATAGTAACCATGCAGATAAATAACAGGCAGAAGGACGCCAATAAAATTCAACGGAAAAATTAAGATAAATGGCGTTAAAGTTTTTAAAGCACAAGTGGCAAAGAATTTCCTCCATTGTTTTGTTAGTATTGGTTGTACTGGTACTGATACCAGCAGTGTTTATTAATAGGTATTGGTCGCCTATATTGGCAGATAAGGTTAAAAGTGAGCTGCTTGCTAGTACCGACAGCCTATATAAAGTTGACTTTACTAATGCCGAGCTCCATATTTTACAAGGCAAAATTGTTATTTATGATATTAAGCTGCGGCCAGATACTGCTATATATAACCGAAAAAAGAAACAGGGACTTGCACCAAATAATTTGTATGAACTGCAGGTAAAAAAGCTGGTAGTATCTCATATACATCCA
>JAQBNY010000290.1 GCA_028288315.1 Mucilaginibacter sp. | reverse complement strand
AGTTATTAGTACAGGCTTATACTTATCCTGAACATTAACCCGCCCATGCGAACCTTTAATTAAAGTGGCATCTAACGGAATAACATCCATTACATATCTAAAACCGGCTTTTTTGCGCAGCAGTTTGTAGCCAGCTCTGGCCTTAGAGGTCATAAACATTTCAACAGGATCATAACAAGGTTTTTTGTGGATGTCAACTACACGGGCATAATCAGGTGCCTTGGCATCATCCAGCCAGAAGTAGTAGGTAAACCAGCTGTTTTCAGCTGCCATTAAAACAATATCGCCGGCGCGTTCATGGTTGATGTTGTAGGCGGCTTGTTCGTCACGGTCAAGTATAAGCTCAATACCGGGAACCGTTTTTAATAAGGCTTTTACATGTTCAGTAACGGATGGATCATTGATGTACACATGAGCTATCTGATGGTCGGCAACAACAAATGCTTTTGAGGCACCGGGATCAAGCAGTTCCAAACCCCGTTCTACTCTAATTTGTAACAGGTTATGCTGCCTAAACAGGCGGTTTAAATGTATGGGATTATTTACCGGAGCTATTCCGTATTCTGACAGAAGGATAATGCTTGCGTTCTTCTTTTCGTAAAATGTAACAAGCTCTTCTACCAAAGCATCTATTTCTTTAAGCTCTTTAGCTATTTTTGATTGGTCGGGCCCGAATTTTTGCAGGCAATAATCCAAATGTGGAAGGTAAATAAGGGTAAGTGTAGGGTCATGCAGTTCATCGGTGTACATGGATGCGTCAGCTATCCATCTGCTTGACTTAATGTTTGCCCCAGGGCCCCAAAACTGAAAGAGTGGAAATTGACCAAATTTCTCCTGAAGAGTATCACGCAATTCGGCTGGGTGCGAATAACAATCAGGCATTTTTCTACCGTCGGCCAGGTAATTAGGCCTTGGTGTTACCGAATAGTCGGCGGATGAATACATATTATACCACCAAAACATCATTGATGAGGTAAAAGAGGGATCTTCTTTCTTGGCCTTATCCCATATTTTATCTCCTGTTACCAGTTTGTTTGATTGCTTCCAGAATTTAACTTCGCTATCAATACGGTCATACCAGCCGTTACCTACAATGCCATTGTCAACAGGATACTTTCCAGTTAAGTAAGCCGATTGTACCGAAGTAGTTACTGCAGGTAAAAGCGGTTCAATAGTGGTTATATTTTTTAAGGCTATATACTTTTTTAAAAAAGGTGTATGCTCCCCAATTAAAGAGGTAGATAAGCCTACAATATCAATAACAACCGTTTTGTTCATAGCAGAAATTTAATTTGTTAATTGGTGTTTAACCCACTCTAACTCCCTGGTAATAGATTGGTTAAGTGGGATTTTTAATGCATCAGGCAGTACTTCCCACGTATAGGTTTCTACTTCCAGATGATTGGTAAAAGGGTTTTGAGCGTGTATGTTTAAAACATTAATGATATCAGCTTGCGTGGATTGAAGCAGCCCAAAATCCTGAGAGAAAACAGGAACATGGAAATGCGCGCGCCATTCTTTAGCGTCATCGGTTGCTGCTAATGCCTCCGGCAAATCGGGGTACCGCACTAAATTGCCATCAACAAGCCTTGCTATTACCTGATGGAGATAGGTAGATTCGTTAAACTTTTCAAACGCAGCTAATATTGATTGCCTGGTGCCGGGTGCAGTATCAAAGCTGGCTTTTAGGGCAGCACTAATTTGTATCTTGCCCACTTTAATGCCTTTTTGGGCCAGTTCATTAATAATAATTTCATGCGGCTCATAGCCTATTGCAAAGTGGCAAACATCATAGCATAAGTTTACATGATCCTTTATAATAGCCCCCACCTGGGCTGCCGGTATGTTTAATTTATTTTTGAAATAGCTAATCCCTTGTGGTAACAAATTGTTTTCAAACCATTCAATAAATTCCTTTCCGGTCTCTAATATTCCGTCTGGCTCGGGCTCTATATCCAAATGTAATGTAATACCCGTTTTTTGCTTTATTGAGTTTAGCTCTGCGGCCACCCGCAATATGTTTTCTGTTGCTTCAAATTTGCCCTTCTTTAATGCTTCATCACTTTTAAACCAATGCTTATAGCTTAAAGGCGAAGTGGAAATGCCACCTTCCATATCTTTTGGTAGTAAAGAGGCCAATATATTAAAAAGCCTCAAAGTGTAATCCAGGCGGTTGTTGGTTGTCCAGTCTGGCGCATGTACCTGGTCTTTAACTATGGTATTGTGAAAGCCGCCATACGGAAAACCATTCATGGTAAACACATAAGCATCATTAAGCTGTAGCCATTGTTTAAACTCAGGCAGGTTATTGTTCCTTAGAATTTCAATACTGGCAATATTAGACAACCGCAGTCCGATACCCATAGGTGCATCCGGCGACAGTTGTTTCTTTATTTGAGGAAAGTTTAGTTTTAAAGCGTTGAAATGGTCGGCCCAGTTTTCGCCTGCATGTATATTTGTGCAATAGGTTAAATGTCCTGCAGTAAGTTTCATTGCCTATTAATATTTTAATTGATGTTGTTGCATTTCATTCAGCTTATTACCAGCTTGTTTTAATAGTTCAGTGTCAATTTCATGTACTTCTTCGCCTTCTCCAATAGCATTAAGAAGCATAATAGTTAATTGGCCGCCTAAATGCTCACGAAATTCTTCCAGGCCAGCTAATATCGGGCTGTTTTCTCCATTTACCTGTAACAGGTGATGTGAAACTTCAAAACCAAGGTTTTGCAACGTTTGAATTATTCTTTTGCTTTCCGTTGATGACAAACGGCCGGAAAGATCAGAATAAGCCGTATCCAGTGCAATACCCATTGCTACCGCTTCGCCATGGCGTACCTCAAAATTACTTAGGTATTCCAGCTTATGTGCGCTCCAGTGCCCAAAGTCAAGCGGCCGGGATGAGCCGCTTTCAAAAGGATCTTTCCCGGCAATATGCTCCATGTGAAGTTTTGCGCACATCCAGATAAGATATTTCATTGTTGCCATATCGCGCTTAACCAGGGCGGGAGCATTGTTTTCTATCCAGCTAAAAAACTGCGCGTCTTTTAACACAGCAACTTTAACAGCTTCAGATATTCCTGAACGCCAGTCACGATCGGAGAGGGTTGTTAAAAAATTCTCATCGTTAAATACAACTGCTGGTGGCATAAACGTCCCCAGAAAATTTTTCTTAGAGAAAAAGTTAATGCCATTTTTTACGCCAATGCCTGAATCATTTTGAGATAATACAGTAGTGGGAATGCGTATATGTTTAATACCACGATGAGATACCGCGGCGGCATAACCTACCATATCAAGTACTGAACCGCCGCCTATGGCTGCAATGAATGAGTGCCTGTCAATACCATAAGTGCTAACCGCTTCAACAATCTGATTGAAATAAGCCACATCATTTTTAACACCCTCACCACCGGGTACAATTAAAATATCTGGAATAAGTTGTACTGTATTGTAGTATGAAAAATAATTTTTTATATCATCAATAAGCTTTGGATGTGCCTCAATAACTCCGCTATCTGCCACGAACAGTATTTTGCGAAATGATGGTGAAGTACTAGAGCCAACTAAAAAGTTGTTAAAAAGGGTATTTGTTTGGTTAAAAATACCTGCGGTAAAATAAACCTGATATTCAAATTTGACAGAGAAAGATTGAGATAAATGCTCCATGTGTACAATAAAGAACGTTTCTAAAATTTATGTAATTAAGTAACGGCAAAAATCTTTGCCAACCAAATAGACAGGGGTAATAAACATGCTATAAATAAAGCAGTATAAATAGTACTGAATGTTGCCGCCCATGCCGCATCCATCAATATAAGCGAAATAACACCGGCTTTAACAGCTGCTCCTATATTTTTTCCGATAGGGTTTTTAATAGCCTTAAGTAGCGGATTAAATATCATCCATAAAAATGGTAACAGGATCACAACAGTTAAAAGTAGCTTATTATTGCGGTAAGAAAAGCACAGGATAAAGCCTGTTACTAAACCATATAAAAGTGACGCAATGTATAAATTACCCTTATTGCCGCCATGCACTTCGCCACGACTAATCATGGTGATTGAAAAAATGTAAATAACGGGTACAATAGCCAAAAAATACCATTGTGGTAAGGCTTCTGTTAATATGCTTACGCCCAAAAGTAGATTTAAGCCCCTGCACACACCCATATTAAGCGGTCCAAAAAACGGATGATGTTTGCTTGTCTTATTATACAGTAAAGCAAATAATGCGACACCCGTTGCCAATAAAGCAGATGTTGTGCTATATATGCCCGCAAATACAATGCCTGCTAATAACAGGATACTACCGAATATTGTTGCCTGCTGAAGGCTAATGCTGCCGCTTGGAATAGCACGTTCCGGGCGTTCAAGCTTATCCAGCTCGGCATCAAAAACATCATTAAATACAATGCCGCCACCATATAGGCAGGCTGTTGAAAGACAAAGCAATATAATGCCTTGTAAATGGCCTCTCAAAAGTTCTGATGAAAATACACCCGCTATGGCAGCGCCTGCCAAAACATCGGCAACGGAGGTTACGATATTAGCCGGCCGCATCATGCGTAAATAAACAATTGCTTTTGTCAAGATGCTTAGCTGATAATAATAGAAGATTTATTAATGCGAGGCTGCTGGCCACCACGTAAGATACTGTTTCCTTCAAATTTGGTGCTCTGATCAATAGCTGTAATAAAATCGGCTTCATTGATTTGCCCGCTTTGAGCAAATGCAGTTATAGCGTTACGATAAGTAACCAGTTCAATATCTGCATCACTTATGCCGTTTAGCTTCATTAAAGCTGCGGTTTTTGGTACCGCCAGCGGATCGCTAATACCCCAGTCTGCCGCAGAATTAACCATGATCCGTTCTGCGCCGTACTGCTTAGTGATTTCTACCATGCGCTGATTACCCATTTTAGTAAACGGATAAATAGTGAAGGCCGTCCAAAATCCTCTGTCAAGTACTTCTTTTACTGTTTCTTCATTGTTATGATCAACAATTACCATATTAGGGTTAAGGCCGTGTTCAATGGCTATATCCATACTACGCTGTGTGCCGCGTTTTTTATCGCGGTGAGGGGTATGGATCTGAACAGGTAAACCGGCTTCTTTAGCCAGTTCAAGCTGCAAACGATAATATTTTTCTTCGGCTGCTGTCTGATCGTCAAAACCTATTTCACCAATACCAACAACGCCATCTTTATACATAAACAATGGTAGCATTTCCATTACCTGCTCGGCAAGCGCTTCATTATTTGCTTCCCTTGAGTTGAGACCTATAGTGCAGTAATGCTTTATTCCAAATTGTGATGAACGGAATCTTTCCCAACCAACTAAACTGCTATAATAATCTTTAAAACTATCTACACCTGTACGCGGCTGGCCCAGCCAAAATGAAGGCTCAATAAGTGCAACTATGCCAGCATCAGCCATAGCCTGATAATCATCTGTTGTACGAGATGTCATGTGCACATGCGGGTCAAAGAATTTCATTCCCTTTATAGTGCCAATATCAAAAGCATCCGATGGTTGTTCGGATGGTACGTTTCTGTCTTCTATGTTATGACTGCAACACATTTTCTTAATGTTATATCTTATTAAATCTATAATCCCCCAGTTTCATATTGTTCAATTGTTCTTCGCTAACAAATTTTTTAACCAGGTACCAAAGCATAGCATTCACTTCGCGGCCGGCTGCATAACGTTCTTTAGCATAATCAATTAATATTCGGGCGAGTTCTTCGTTAGCCCTATCGTCTAAACCGTATATTTTTTCTATTTGTTTCTCGGTAAAAAAAGCTTTTAAAATCATTTGGTTCCATGCAGCTTCATTCAAATTTTCTGCCGGGTAGGGGTTATTGTACATAATAGCTTCCAGTACAGTACCTATGTTACTTCTAATACCTTCTGCACAGCGTTTTACCCATAATTCGGGGTAGGGTAGCAATGGAAGCGCCGAATATAGGGCCACCTGTTCATTCATTTCAGCCACTGAAAATAAGGTTTCAAGTATTTTAAAGTATTTGTCCTTGTCTGCTTCTTTATATTCAATTAACAACCAAACCCTGCAAAGTTTGTCAGCAGTCCAACTGTCAACGGTAAAGCCCGGCCTTACAGAATTTAATAATTCTTGCTGACTACTGCTTATTTTTATTACTGTTTTGCCTGTTTTACGTGGCATTATACCAAAGGCGGTATTAATACCAAAACTATTACTTTTATCAATTTCTGCTTTAAGCCAAACCCAGGCGTCATCAGTGATATTTTCTTTTATAATATCTGAAAGTATCGTTTTTAATTCCGCTGTATTCATGGCCAAGTGTTAAATCGCAAAATAGTTAATTAACAAAGCCCCGGCAATAATGAGTAACCCAAAAAACTCTCTTGTTTGTTCTATATATGGTTTTGTAGCCTGCATGCTTTCTACCAAGCTGGGTTTATTATATTTTATTATCCAGTCGCGTACGCCATCTTTTTGAAAGAATAGATATATCGCATAGATCAGATAAAAGGCTATCAGTATAATATAGATAGTAGGATAAAACTGACCAAAGGCGGCCATACCGCAACATAAAGCAGCACTTAAGTATATCGGTACCCATAAGTACCAGTCAATATCGTTAAGATTGAGATAGGCAAATCCCAAAAACGAAAGCAGGAAAATTATATTTAAAACAATTAACATAATAATTAAGTTTGTTAATCCGCCAAAAACATGATGTCTTATAGCCGCGAGCTAAATTAAAGAATAAAATCGCCACGGAAATTAATTTCGAAAGTTAAAATAATAAAAACAATTTTATGTTTTTATTATGATGAAAAAGGTATGTATTTGAGAAAATAAGGTAATTCAGAACAGGGGTGTTAGACGTACATTTTTTGATGGGATTTATTAGACAAAACATCATACTGAACGAATGGAACATAAGGTCGCATACAGTTCAGGAGGACTATTAAACACAAAAAAGGCGGGAGATAACTCCCGCCTTTTAATAATTATATGTTATACTTATTTAACCGGTATAATATCTATTATAACTGTTCTGTTATAAAAATGCTCTTCGGGTAAAGTATTCTCAAACGGTGCATTGCTTGCATCCTCCCCAAAACCCAATGTTTCAAACTTAACATTGTTTTTACCAGCCTTTGTTATTGAACGGTGCAATATTTTTTGCACATCATTAGCGCGTTCTTTTGACAATATTAAATTGTGTTCTTCATCGCCAATAACATCAGTATGGCCATGTATAATAACAGTTGATCCATCCGCAATTGAAGCGGATACTACCTCATTTAAAAATTTATCATATGATGCTATTGAATTTGATCTATCAAAGTCATAAAGGATGCTATAACGAGAATTTTTTGCAGCGGTTTGATCCTGGCGAACTAAGTGTACCACACTCTCTTTTCTTATAGGCAGGCCTTTCCTGGTTTCTCCAGTCATTACAACTTTATAGTCACCTTCTGGATTGTTACCCAAAATAGTAGCTCCTGATATGCTTTCCTGGTCGCGGGTGAAAGGACCGTAATGCTGCACAGATCCTTTTTCATCAGTAACATCTATTGACCATGATTTAAGCAATTGCTTTGCGCTGTCTACAGTTAAAACAACGCGGCTGTCAAGCGGGTCAGCCTGTGTAGCTATTATATGAACAGGTTTCATCAAATCACCCCCTACTTCCATTAATAATTGAGGAGAAACACTTGTTATCTCAACCTGACGATCTCCCGCCCGCAAAAGTACCAGTTCTTTGGTTCCGCCCGGCTGTTCAGACGGAATAACCGGTTTGGTGCGCCCTTGTGTGGTTATTCTTGTGCCATCAATTCCAAATGCAGTAACTAAATACTGTTTAACAGATTCTGCAAGTACTCTACCTTCCTGTGGCCCGTTGCCAGAAGCGCCGGTAAGTGAAATAACAGTGCCCGGATTAGATCTTAAACGATCACCTACAATGTTTAAAATATTGTGGTAAACATTCAACTGCCTTGCAGAACGACCTGTCATGGTTACAGATTGTTCATTTTGTAACTGATCTTCTTTAAAGCTGGCTGCCTGATTTTTTGTAAGAGTTATATATCTTGGTGCAACCTGTGTTGACCCTTCTTCAAAGAAAACCGAATTACTTAATGGTAGAGTTTCGCTTACCTGACGGTTTGAGGGCACCATTTTAGGCGCACGAACCAAGAGAGTAAAATCATGAACGGTTACAGGCGTTATAGCCACTTCTTTAATTGCCGCTTTTGCCTTTCCAAATTTAAGGGCTACACCGGCACGTACTGTTGTCATTGACCAACTTTCAATACTGCGCGGCTCCTGGCCAAAATAAGGATGGAAGGAAACAAAAGGCGATATGCTAACTTTTGTTGTGCTTTTTGCAGATGATGTCATGATATCATATCCTACACCAACCTGACCAGAAAAAATAGTTTTTTTCATGGCGCTTAACTGCTCGTTTGAATTAGGCTGCCTAAGCTGTGTATACGTAAAATCTTTATCTACATTAAAAGCAACACGTGGTCCTGCAAAAAAGTATAAACCTGTTGAGGGTACGCTTAAACGTATGCTGGGCTCAATAGCAATATAGCTTGTGTTGGTTTTTAAAGTAGCCAGGCAGTTACAGGGAGCCACAACATCTTTAAATTTTCCTCCGCGGCCATCGTATGCTATATTTAACATAGCACCTATAATACCAGCCGGACGATATTCCATCAGTATAGAACCATATGGACGTACTCCGTTGCCTTTATGGAAAGCTGTTGGTGCTATTAATGAGTTGGTTAACCTTTGGGTTGTGCCATCGTAAAAATTAATCTTTGCTGCACCTGATACACCAAACCACCATATTGGCTGTGTAGTTTGTGCTTTAACTGTTGTACCTGCCATGATTATCATGAACATACAGGTAATAATTTTTTGTATTATCTTATTTATGGGTAACATATAATGTCTTTTTTAATTATTAATTGCCTGGTAAATCCCCCCATTTAAGGGGGGATAATATAATGAGGGTACTACTAGATACTATGGTGTAACAGTGCTGGCATTTAAGGTAACCGCTGTTTGTGCCAATAATTTACCGGTAACTTTAGCGCCGGTATTTAGCGAGATTAGCGTTTTACTTAATATAATACCGCTAAAGTCGGCACTGGTACCAAGGGTTGCCTGGCCTGCCACTATCCAAAAGATATTTTTAGCCTGGGCGCCACCTAATAAGGTGATTTTAGCATTATTATTTACTGTAAGGTCTTGCGATATCTGGAAAACCCATGTATCATTTGCTCCACCCGTTAAAGTAACCCCTTGGTTAGATATTAAAACACCCGTGCCCCATTTATATAAGCCGGCTGGCAATATTTTACCGCTAATATCTCCGGCAAATAAATCAACAATTGGAGCTGGTACAACTAAGTTATTTGCCGTGGTGTATGCAGTTTGCATATTATTTACACTATTTGTCATATTACCTGGTGTTGGAGCCGAATAATCTGACGCATATACCTTACCTGTTACGATAGGTGTGTGTGAAGATTGTCCGTTAGTATCCATGATTAAGCCGAAACCTGTAATTGCACTTGCTGCAGCCGGACTCACACCTATATCACCGGTAACCGAAGTAATACCCGTTGTGGATATTCCGGATTTGGTAAGGATAGTAAAGTTCCCGGCTAATCCAAGGTCTATTGCACCAGGGCCTATGCCTGCACCACCTACGGGAGTTAATGTAAAGTTAGCAACCAGTGTCTTGTTTGCATTTAAGGTAAATTGATAACTTGAAGTTAATGATACTATTGTGCCATTATCCGTCCAGCTAACAAAACTATAACCAGCATTAGGTGTAGCTGTTACAGTTACAGAAGTCCCCGCATTGTAAGCTCCTGATCCGTTTGTTGATCCGCCTGCAGCAGGGCTTGATGATAAAATTACTGCAAATTGTGATGCCAATAACGGTTTAAAGTTGGCAACCAGTGTTCTGTTACCTGCCATATTAAATTGATAACTCGAGCTTGTTGAGGCTACAGCGCCATTATCTGTCCAGCCAGTAAATATATAACCAGCATTTGGCGTTGCAGTAACATTAACTGCTGATCCCTGCGCAAAAGTGCCTGCTCCTGCAGATATGCCGCCTGCGGCCGGAGCAGATGATACTATTATTTGTGGAATGGTTGTGAAACTCCATACATAATTGCTAACCATTGCTGTGCGTAATGTGTCTGTAGCTTCGGTTGTAATAGTACCTGTATAGGTTGTAAAAGGTAGAAGCGGTTGGTCTGGTGTGAAAGTGAATATTTTACTATCCGCAGTAGGGGCAACCTTGCCTGTAATAATAGTAGCACCTTGTTTTATTATAAAAGTTTTATCATTAATAGTTGAAGGCGCCATGCTGGTATTAAACGTTGCTGATATTACCTTGTTAAGGACAACATCTACAGCTTTATCTGTAGGGTCGGTCGCAACCACCACCGGGCAATCTCCTTTGATCTCTCCTTTGTAGTTATCCTTTTTACATCCGGTTGCTATAACAACAACAAGCATAAAGAGAGTAATGATGCCTTTAAAAACATTGGGATAGCTGGCGCTTTTACGCGTAGGGATGTTATCCGTAGCCATAGTAGATTTTTTTTTCATAAATAATATTTGAAAGTAAGTTGTAAGTTGTTTGACTTATTTTGGTCATATACAATACTTTACAAACTTATGGCAAGATGGTAGCACATCTATTACATAACTTTTATATTAAGTTATATAATTCACACGTTCACAAGCTGATTTTGATTTTGGTAGGCCAGTTGTTTAAAGTGCGAAGGAGTTATGCCTGTAACTTTTTTAAATTGGGTTGATAAATGTGCTACACTACTATAGTGTAATTTCCAGGAAATTTCAGTTAAATTTAGTTCGTCATAACTAATCAACTGCTTTACTAATAGAATTTTATTAAAAATTATAAATTGCTCAATAGTGGTGCCTTGTACTTCTGAAAATACATTGGCCAGATAAGTATAATCGAGATTCAGTTTTTCACTTAAATAATCAGAAAAGTTTGTTTTTAACCTTATGTCCGAATGATGAACAATCTCGATAATAACGTTCTTTATTCTTTCGACTAAAATATTTTTTTTATTATCCAATAATTCTAACCCGTACGTTAATAAATTAATACCAATAATTTGAATTTGTTCTGGTGTTATAGTTCCTGCTATTTCAACTCGACCCAAATTTATGTTTGTACAATTAACTCCAGCTTTCTGGAATTCTAATTCAACAATCATTTTGCAGCGGATGCTGACCATGTTTTTTATGAAAAGGCTCATCGAGTCTACCTATGCAAAGCAAGTGCCTGTATAGAGCGTTTAATTGTTGAATATTTTTAGATTAAGGAGTTTTCTTTAATGTTAATTTAATAATGCCTTTAAGTAGCTCAGACACATGTTCCAATAGTTAATGTTGTTAAAGGCACAATAATTAACCGAATTATTTTTGTTTAGTGTTGCAGTTTAAGTAAATAAATGGTGCTGGATTTACATATGTGTGTACTATATTGGATACAGTTAGTGAATAAACGAATATATGCACACATCCAGCACACATTTATCAAGCTTTAACTATGTTTTCTTTTAATTTAATAAATGTGTAATAAATGTGTAATAAATGCTTGTGTGGTTTCCGTTTAGTTGTCTAATTTTATTGATGGTTAAAAATATTGATTTTATTTCTCAATAGTTAATAAGCATTATCTGTCCATCTTATAATTAATGCGAGTCCAGCTATTCACATCTTAAACCTGCAAATATGAAATCTCATACATTGGCTGAATTTCAGCAAAGGTCTAAAGCTCATTTGCATTTAGTTTTAAAAGATGTTACTAAGAAAATACTTACAATTGAAGATATAGGAGATTATATTCCTGGTAGTGTAATGGTGCAAGACCTTGGAATTATGACCAATACATATATGAACCAAAATGGTTGTAACTTTTTAAGGCAAAGCAGCGAAGAGTTATTTATGTTGGGAGAGGATTATTTTAAATGTTTTTTTCCGGCGGATGAGATTAAAGTTTTAAAGCCAGAACTTCATAAATTTGTATTGGAAGGCGACAGAAATAAAAATTATTCCTTTTTTCAACGTGTAAGGCCTAATTCTAAAAGTGATTACACCTGGTATCATACCACTTCACAATTGTATCCTTCAAAAAATGCAGAAGACTCGTTAAAAATGGTTCATATAGCTATTGAAGCTAACATGTTATGTTATGCCGGTAAAAAGCTTAGCAACTTAGTAGTAGAAGATGCTTTTGTACACAAAAATTATCATTTGTTTAATTTGCTTACTGCCCGGGAGAAAGAAATAATTACCTTAATTGTAGGAGGGGAGAGCAGTATAAAAATAGCCAACTCACTTTTTTTATCTATTCACACAGTTAACAATCACAGGAAAAATATTGCAAATAAGTTAAAGATTAATTGTCTATCACAATTAATAAAGTTTGCTGTTTCTTTTGGAATAGTATAAATTATTTTGACCCACCTTGAAGGAGATGAGTGAACAATAATATTGGTCACAGGTTGATAATCTTGCTATTAAAATTATGTAAGTTAGAAAACTCTTTATGAATTGGTCCGTTTATTTCTTCACGATTGATTTTCCTTTTATGTATAATAGTTCCAGTAAGAAGAAAAACATTAAAAAATGCTAGTATTTCAATTAAAATATTAATAAGTTCAAATTTCTCCAACCGCCTCAAACTTTGACCCACTAATTCTTTTATTGTTGCCAACACACAGGCTCCATAGGTTTTATTAAGATCCATCATAATAATTAAATAGGGTACATTCCTCCTTTGTAGTCTTTTTCTAATAGGTAAAGTGCTTAAACTTAACATCTGTTGGGGTCTGTCGTGAAATCCAATTGCTTTAGGACATATGCCAATTTTATATCCGCAATATCTTACGCGGTTTACAAAATCATTATCTTCACCATATTGGAAAAATATCGGGTCAAACCCGCCTATCTTTAAAAAACAGTCCTTTTTAACCAACCACATTGCTGCGTTTGCAAACTCTAATTCGTAGAGCTCTTTACCTTTACCCAATACAAAATCCGAATAAAATCCATTGCAGGAGGGGGGCCATAAGTAAAAGGAAAACTGGTAATCAATACTATCTCCCGTGCCATTTAGTTGTAAGGGACTAAGTATGTAATACTCAGGGTTCTGATAACTAACTTTTAAAAGTTCTTCTAATGTATTATTAACAATAAACGCATCCTGGTTTAAAAGGAACACGTAATCAGCATTTTGGGTAAGTGCATGTTGAATACAAAGATTATTCCCCTGCCCAAACCCTAGATTTTTACCCACGGTAATAACTTTAACTTCTTTAGGATGACGGTTGATTAAATCAATTGTATCATCGGTTGAATTATTGTCAACAATAACGACATTGCAGGGTACACTGGAATCGAGCAGGCTATCCAGGCATTTATTTATATATTTTGAGGCGTTATAGGTAACTATAGCTACCCATACTTTTGCAGAAATCGGGGGCTTCATATTTTTTTGTTTTAATTTATCCTCACCGCAATTCGTCGTTTAATACTGTAGATTTTTTGAAGTCTAAAGTCTAAAATCTCATTGCATACATCTTTTCGATTAACTTCAATTAGTGTTAACTCCATTTTCCTCTTTTGTTAAAGAAAATGCAAGCTTCCCCACATCACGGAATTAAGTTTTTCATTTTTATCGCTTTCGTATAAAAGAATATGTTTAATGTCTACAAAAAACTAGTGATAAAGGCGTAGACAATTCCCGGGTATATTGTCCAGTATTTGAATATAACGAACAACTTATTTCTTGTTATATAATAGCGACGGATTCTATTATAGTTCAGTACGATTACCTTTTCTCCTTTTTTATTGGTATGATAATTATTGGGTTGCCCAAATTATGCTTTAAGTAAATCTTATTATGACGGATAACTTTAAGTTTTTCCGATTTAATCTTAAATAAGATTCCCAACCATATAAAATATTGTGTAAAGGATTGAACAAAGTTCACTAATTCAGTATCCTGTAATCCCAATACCCATTATGTATACGAAAATGTAATTACCGGAAGAATCATATTTGAAAAAGTAAGAATGATTAAATAAAAAGTTTTTTTAACACTACCCATATATTTCAGATAATTATGGTTTAATTCTTTTTATTAGGCTGTATCAGCTATTAGATAGATCGTATTACGAATACCGAAAAAACCATAATAAGGCCTTTTAGTTTGACCGCTGACGGATTTTTTTATACATACTTTTCTCTCTTAGTCGCTTGCGGTTTCCATTTTTTTATTTTTTTAAACTTTATTATAAAAATAAATTAACTACTGAATTAGTAAATAAATTAATTGATAAATAAAATAACACTATAAATACGAAATATTATTGGTGAAAATACTGATTATATTTCTTTATAGCAAAACTTATATAAGTTTTGCAGGGACAAAAAATAATTTGTAAAAAATAATAACAAGAGGGTGAATAAGGGCTATTAATTGTAATAAACTAACTATTTACCTTTAAGTTTATGAAAGTTGCAGTAGATTATTAATTATTGAGGTTTTGTCATTAGCCAAGCACTTTGCAAACGAAATGCATATAATGGTCTATAACCACAACTGTACCATCTCTATGATATAGATATTGAAGCCGCTTCCTGTCCAGATATAATGTGAGGTGGGTGCAAGGCAATTCACTTAAGTGATTGGCGGAAGATCCACCCATTTCGAGTGTTTCATTGTGCTGCTACATCCTCTTCGTACCAGCTGATAATGCCTGTTCAGAGCATGCTTGTAGACTGAACTTTGCTATTTTTGACTGACACGTCAATTGCACTTAAAAAAAAATACCACCCATAAATATTTGATTTACAGGTGGTATTTGGTAGTTCTGTGGAGCCGGAGGGATTCGAACCCTCGTCCAAACATGGTATAAGATAAGCTTTCTACATGCTTAGCTGTTATTTAATTGTAGTGATTATGGAAGGTTAACCGATTACCTGTACCTTAATCCTTAGGTGCTTTGTTTCGCTTGCTTACCACACCTTTAAGCAGGCTATTTCCGTTTTTCGATGCCCCGGTTGCCGATCCAACAGAACAGAAAACCGGCGGGACAAAAGCTA
>JAQBNY010000279.1 GCA_028288315.1 Mucilaginibacter sp. | reverse complement strand
CGGTTTTAACCTGCAGGCTTTTATTTTCTAATCATAAGTCTACGTAAAAATACTGAGAGGAGCAATCATACTTATGCATTATCATTACTCCATTCATTACAAAGGTGCTGCCTTTTTCAGCAACAATGTTATATAATGCCGTGTTACCCCAATGAATTTTATACATATTTGTATAAATTATCTGGTAAAGTATGAGCGATAACCAATTTAACCGCCCTATTCGTGTTTTAGTGGCCAAAGTAGGCCTTGACGGGCATGACCGCGGCGCGCGCATTATTGCTACTACTCTGCGTGATGCGGGTATGGAAGTAATATATACCGGCCTGCGCCAAACGCCCGAGATGGTGGTTAATACTGCTCTGCAAGAGGATGTGGATGCTATTGGAATAAGTATATTATCTGGCGCCCACATGACGGTTTTTCCAAAAGTAATGAAACTCATAAAAGAGAAAAAAATGGACGATGTGCTGCTTACAGGCGGTGGTATTATACCCGCTGATGACATGGCCGAACTGAAAAAAATAGGTGTAGGCGA
This sequence comes from Mucilaginibacter sp., assembly GCA_028288315.1. Lineage (GTDB taxonomy): Bacteria > Bacteroidota > Bacteroidia > Sphingobacteriales > Sphingobacteriaceae > Mucilaginibacter. The sequence continues at coordinate 4,947 of JAQBNY010000279.1, read as the reverse complement.
GCTATTCCCCCCGGGTACCAGCACAAAGGATATTGTTAAATATATTACAGACTGGGTACACCAAAACCGCAATTTTTAATTAAATACTACCCGCATGACTTACCAAAACATACTTATTAACTATAAAGGGCGCATTCAATATATTATTATTAATAGGGAAAGTAAGCTTAACACCTTAAACAAAGCTACCCTTACTGAATTGCACCTTGCACTTACAGATGCTTTAAATAATAAATCTGTTGGTGGCATTATCATTACAGGTGCAGGCAGTAAAGCTTTTGTTGCCGGCGCGGATATTTCTGAGTTTGTAGGTTTAGATGTAAATGGCGGGGAACAATTATCGCGCGATGGGCATTCAAAAGTTTTTGATGTAATTGCCAATAGCAGCAAGCCGGTTATAGCTGCTGTAAATGGCTTTGCTTTAGGAGGAGGATTGGAGCTGGCTATGGCCTGCCATATCCGCATAGCATCAGACAATGCCAAAATGGGCCTGCCCGAAGTAACTTTAGGCTTGATACCCGGTTATGGAGGCACACAACGCTTAACCCAACTTGTAGGTAAAGGAAAGGCGCTTGAAATAATTATGACGGGAGATATGGTAACCGCTGCGCAGGCATTAGTGATAGGGCTGGTTAATTATGTAGTATTCCCGGAAGAACTGTTACCTACAGCCGAAGAGATATTGAACAAGATATTAACACGGGCCCCATTAGCAGTGGCGGCGGCCATACGTGCCATAAATGATGCGGTGACAGATGGTGTTAACGGTTTTGAAACCGAAATAAAAGAGTTTGGTAGTTGTTTTGGAACAGAAGATTTTAAAGAAGGAGTAGCCGCGTTTTTGGGAAAAAGAAAAGCGGAATTTAAAGGCAAATAATTGCTGCGTTTTTTGCCTTGTTTTGCTCCGGTAGCGAAAATCTGCGTTTTGAAGACGATAAAACTAAATTTGGGCTTTAAAATGCCACTATTTGAGATTAAAAAATTTGCGTTGTTTTGACATTTAGGCCCAATATTACACTGTCCTGACCAAAATACCCACAAGGTCAAAAAATAAAATACTATCAATCAATTGATTAAACATTCATGACAATGCGATGAAAAAATGTATCTGATTTCGTGCTTTACTTTGCTTCGTGTTTAACAAAACACATCATCTAATTCTATATAAATCATGAAAAGTACATTAAAAATCGCAACATTAGTCTTAGCCTTTGCAGGCTTATCAGTTGCTGCAAAAGCACAAACAACAACAACTTCTACAAGCACTAAAACAACCACCACATCAAGCGGCGTGCGTTACAGCATCGGTGTTGATGCCGGTATCCCGACGGGAAGTTTCAATAACGCGTATAAATGGAACTTAGGCGGATCAGTACAGGCAGACATCCCTGTTGCCAGCCAGTTATTTGTTACTGTAAATGCAGGTTATAACAATGTATTTGGCGAAAAAAACGTAGGAAGCACCAATGTTAATGTGCCAAACATTCAGTTATTACCGGTAAAGGCAGGTTTGAAATACTTCCCTATATCAAACTTCTATGTTCAGGGAGAAGCTGGTGCGGCATTCCTTTTAAACAAAACTGATTTCTTTAATGATAAGTCAACAGCATTTGTTTATGCTCCGCAGGTTGGTGTTCAATTTCCTGTAAGCGGCAGCAGCTTTATTGATGCGGGTGTTCGTTATGAAGCAACCACAAAATATAGCAGCGCATTCAATAACAGCAAAGTGAACTTTTTTGGTGTGCGTGTAGCATACGGCTTTTAATATTTGATCCTACATTATACCTAATTGAGAAAAAAAAGGGAAGGCATTTAGCCTTCCCTTTTTTTTCTAATAATTAAATTTATTGTTACAATTAAGAATTTCCGAAATAGTACATCAAATATTTGTACCTTAACATGTTTAATACACTACCTGTAACTGTTTTTGCTGTATGAAAAAAATTCTCATCGTTGATGATGAAGTTAACGTGGGCCTGTTATTGTCTAAATTCTTAATACGTAATGGTTTTGAAGTAGATACTGCTTCAAATGGCAGTACTGGCATGGAATACCTTAAGGCAAAGAACTATAACCTTGTGTTATGCGATTTTAGACTGGAGGATACCGATGGCCGCGAGATGTTAAAAAACATTAAGGCGCTTTACCCAAAAACAGGTGTAATTATTATCACCGGATATTCTGATATCAAAATGGCCGTTGAGTTGATAAAAATGGGCGCTTATGATTATATTACTAAGCCCCTTTATCCTGATGAGATATTAAATACTATCAATAAAGCTATTGAAACACAGTACGCGTTGCAAGAAATGGCAAATAATTACAGCACGCCAGATAAGCCGCAAAAGGAAGATAAAAAACAAATCTTCGCCGGCGAATTTGTAATAGGTACCAGCAAAGCATCAAAAGAATTATTAAAACAGATAGAGTTGGTAGCGCCAACTAATTACAGCGTTATTATATTAGGCGAAAGCGGTACAGGAAAAGAGTCTGTTGCCAAAAGTATCCATTTGAACAGCCTGCGGGCTAACCAGCCATTTATTGCTATGGATTGCGGATCGCTAACCAAGGAGCTGGCAGCAAGCGAGTTTTTTGGTCATGAAAAAGGCTCATTTACCGGGGCATTATATACTAAAATAGGCCACTTTGAAATGGCTAATGGTGGTACTTTGTTTTTGGATGAGGTAGGTAACCTATCATATGAGATACAGGCAGCATTATTAAGAACGGTACAGGAGCGCAAGGTAAAACGTATAGGCAGCACAAAAGAGATTGATTTGGATGTTCGTATTATTATTGCCACTAATGAGAACCTGCAGGAGGGTATTCAAAAAGGCCGTTTCAGGGAAGATCTTTATCATCGTTTTAACGAATTTAGTATTCACATGCCGCCGCTGCGCGAGCGTGGTAATGACATTATGATGCTGGCTTATCATTTTTTAAATGTAGCCAACCAGGAACTTGATCGTAAGGTAAATTCGTTCGCGCCAGAGGTAATAGAATGCTTTATGAACTACCGCTGGCAAGGTAACATTCGTGAATTGAAAAATGTGGTGCGCCGTGCAACCCTTTTAACCGAGGGAAATGAGATCACTATGAAAACCCTTCCGCTGGAAATATCAAACTTTAAAGTGTCCAGCTACGAATTGCCAAATGTATCGTCAACTATACAGGTTAAGGAGCCTAAGCATGATCTGAAGAACGCCGCATTGGGTGCTGAGCACGAAACTATATTGAAAGTATTGCGTGAAGTGAACTTTAACAAAACAAAAGCTGCCGAAATATTAAATATAGACCGTAAAACGCTTTATAATAAAATGAAAGCCATTAATTTAAAGTAAGATGAATAATGAGCCCAAAGTAAATGATGAGGCTTTTAAAGTATTAAAGCACGATATAAAGAACCAGCTCAACAACATTCAGCTGGCTTTGGAAGCCTTACGGTATGAGATATCTGATACTGATCCCAATCTTAAATTATACATGGATAGCCTTGCAGAATCTGCCAGGAAGATTGACGAATTATTAAATAATATAAAATAAATTTACGAATACATTTAACACTGAAACTTTTTAGTATTTTTTTGTTTATATAGCATTTACTATAAGCTTTTTCACAGCAGAATGTCCATTTTTAGTTACAAGCAGCGCAATAATATTATATTGGTTAGCATTATTGTGCTTGGTTGTTTTTTGTTATACGCTCTGAGCGAATTGTTTAGCTCTATTCTGGGAGCTATTGTGCTGTTCACTATTTTCAGGCCATTCTTTTTACATATGGTAGAGAAACGCGGATTTAACCGTGCGCTGGCTGCCCTCGTAATTATATTTATTTCGCTTATTGTTATTGTTATCCCCTTCCTATCGTTAAGTATAATGGTGATAGGTAAAATAGGAAGTATAAACCGCGACTCGTTGCCGATAGATAAATGGTCTGTTAAGATTGATGAATTTGCAGGAGCCAATTTAAATCAGCCGCGTTTGGCCGAAAATACGCTGCAAAAATTAGGGGCTTACGTTGCCGACCTGTTCCCATCCCTTCTTAGTAGTGCGGCAAGTATTATTATTACGTTGCTGGTAATGTACTTTTTAGTATACTTTATGTTTGTTCAAATGCGCGAGTTTGAGATGGGTCTGCTAAAATATGCACCATTTAGGGAACAACATGCCCTGAAATTTGCCGTTGAACTGCGCAACTCAACATACTCTAATGTTTTAGGGCAAGGGGTTATTGCATTAACACAAGGGATATTACTGGCCAATGGTTTTTGGATTTTTGGCATACCCGACCCTGTTTTTTGGGGAGTGATAGGTTCTTTTATATCCTTTTTACCAGTGGTTGGGGCGCCAACACTTTGTATACCGGCAAGCATTATTTTATTTGCCAACGGGCACTCTCTACAAGGAATATTATTGCTGGCTTATGGGTTATTATTTATAGGTAATGTTGATAATGTATTACGTATGATTATAAACAAGCGTGTTGGCAATACACATCCAATAATATCCGTTATAGGGGTGTTTATAGGTCTGCCACTTTTTGGAATACTTGGCTTGGTTTTTGGCCCCGTTTTATTATCATATTTCTTATTATTGTTAGAGATTTATGAAACCAATCGTATGGCTGCAGACAGGCTTGAACGAATTCGTAGCCCTGAATTGTAATTTTATTTATAATTAATTTTATTAATTATTTAAAAATTGAATTTTGGCAGGATATTTAATAATAATAAAAACAAATACTCAACTTAAAAATTATATATAATATGAAGGATAATACAAAAGTAATTGTTGCCCTGCTTGCAGGTATAGCAGCAGGAGCAGCATTAGGGATATTATTTGCACCCGAAAGCGGAACTGAAACTCGTGATAAGCTTTCAGAATCATTAAAGAACCTGGGCGATTCTATTAAAGAAACCGCTGCAAAAGAAATTGATAACCTTGTTG
>JAQBNY010000277.1 GCA_028288315.1 Mucilaginibacter sp. | reverse complement strand
CGGTTTTAATTTGGCCGCAATTTAATGCAACTGCTAAATCAGCAATGGTTACATCTTCAGTTTCGCCAGAACGGTGGCTCATTACAGATGTATAACCATTAGTTTGCGCTAAGCTAACCGCATTGATGGTTTCAGTTAAAGAACCAATTTGGTTTACTTTTACAAGGATAGAGTTAGCAGTATCGTTATCAATACCTTGTTGTAAACGCTTAACGTTGGTTACAAACAAATCATCGCCCACTAACTGAACTTTACTGCCAATTCTTTCGGTCAATAATTTCCAGCCATTCCAGTCATCCTCTGCCATACCATCTTCAATAGAGATAATTGGATATTTTTCTGAAAGTTGAGCAAGGTATTCTGCTTGTTCGGCACTTGTGCGGATAGCACCTTTTTCGCCTTCAAATTTAGTGTAGTCGTATTTGCCATCTTTGTAAAACTCAGATGCAGCACAGTCAAACGCTAAAAATATATCTTCACCGGCTTTGTAACCTGCTTTTTCAATAGCTTTTAAAATGGTTTCAACGCCATCTTCGGTACTGTCAAAAGTTGGTGCAAAACCACCTTCATCACCAACGGCGGTTGAAAGGCCCCTGTCATGTAATATCTTTTTCAGGTTATGGAATACTTCAGTTCCCCATCTTAAAGCTTCAGAGAAAGATGAAGCGCCAACAGGCATAATCATAAATTCCTGGAAAGCTATAGGAGCATCAGAGTGAGAACCACCATTAACAATGTTCATCATTGGAATAGGCAGGATGTTAGCATTAACACCACCAATATAGCGGTACAAAGGCTGGCGGCTTTCTTGTGCAGCAGCTTTAGCAATTGCTAAAGAAACGCCCAAAATAGCATTAGCACCAAGCTTTCCTTTGTTTTCTGTTCCATCAAGCTCAATCATTAAGCTATCAATTGCATTTTGTTCAAATACATCAATACCCTTTAATTCAGCAGCAATTATGTCGTTTACATTAGCAACGGCTTTTAAAACACCTTTGCCCATGTATACTTTTTTGTCATCATCGCGAAGCTCAACAGCTTCATGCATTCCGGTTGAAGCACCTGAAGGTACTGCCGCGCGACCAAGGACACCATTTTCTGTAATTACATCTACTTCTATTGTAGGGTTGCCACGAGAGTCAAGTATTTGGCGCGCATGAACATCAATTATTAAGCTCATAGTTTATTGTAAGATTGTTTGAATAATATACTATACTAGTTTGGCGGGCTAAGTTAAGCGCAAATTCAGGAAATCGCAATTGAAATTTTGTATTTGTAATGAATATTAATCGGTTGTGTAAAAAATACGCTAAGCATGGGCTCTGTATTGGGGGCAAAATATAAAACCCGCAAGTGATCCGGAGCTTTTTACTTACCCTCTTGGGAGGGAGCGATCCGATAATAATTAATCACTCGTAGTTGGCACCTGCTCTCTTTGCTCACCGTTTTTACGGTTTATGCGGTACATCAGCATCAGCATAATGTTATTTTTAGCGCTACTTTGGTTTGCTGTATAGTTTCGCTGGTTTATCCAGCCGGCTTGTACTATCCACTTTTTATCAAACTGGTAACCTAATGCAGCTGATACGCGGTTACGCTCAAAATTAGGCGCTTTGTTATTGAAGAATACCTCATCAAAAATAGATAAGAACCAGGTTTTAGCTACAATTTTAGTGTTATTTAAAGGGACAAACATATTTAACCTGTAACGGAAACGGTTACGGTAATCGCCATTTACCCAACGCTGCTCCACACGGTAACGGTGCTCAAACTTAAGAGGGATAAGAAACTGATTAATGGTCATTTGTTCCCAAAGCCGGTACTCATTAGTATTTGGGCCTTTGCTTATATCAAAGTAATCATAAGTATGATAAGTGCCGGTACCTATAAGGGCGATAAAGTTTTTATCAATATCATAGCTCACACCCGCCTTGGCTTCGTAGTATTGAAACTGACTAAATGCTCCGTTTAGTACGGGTTTGCAGCTCGGTATAACCGCCCCATTTGTGCACAGTATCGCCTGGCATAAGTACGGTAATAATGCCCCAAGTGCCTATTTTGGAATCCTGCGCTTTAAGAGAAAATGAACTTATTGTTAACAGTACGAATGCTATTAAACAAATAAAGAGACTTTTTAACATAATTGCTTCTATTATTTGAAGCAAAGATATTACGGCAATATTACCACAGTGTTAAGATTAAACTTGTTAATGTTACCATAATGTTAACATTAATGTTATGGTAATGTAGTATTAATATCTACTCCCATTTAAACGTCTTAACAGCTACAGCATACACAGCAATTCCCCAAATAAGCAAAATGAATAACTGATGGGTAACATCGCCCAAGCCTGCACCTTCAAAGGCTACTTTGCGCATTGCATTGTTTAGGTGTGTTAGCGGTAAAGCATTGCTTACATATTGCAACCAGGTAGGGAAGGCGGTTACCGAAAAGAATGTACCCGACAGTAAGAATTGCGGTAGTGTAATAATGTTTGACAGCGGCGGAACCGTACTCTCATTTTTGGCAATGCCGGATATTGTGAAACCAAAGCCCATAAATATAATGAGCCCTATAGCCGCCAGCACCAGCATATTTAACACCGTTATAAAACCATGTATCAACGTAAAGCCAAAAGCAAAATGCCCTACCATAATAATAAACAAGGCGCCAAGCAGCGAGAATACAATACGTGCCAGTGCCTCGCCTAAAACAATGCTGTATTTTTTTACCGGGGTAGCAAAAAAGCGTTTAATAACCATTGTTAACCTCAGGCTGATGAATACGAATGCAGTACCAAACACCCCGCTGCTTAACAGAGAAAAGCCTAACTGACCCGGAAGGATAAAGTCGATATATTTATACTCACGGCCGGTTACAGTAGTTTCTTTCAAATTCACCACATTTGATAGTTTAATGCCTGAATAGGATTGGATTTTTTCTAACTGTGTTGATTGCATCCGGTAGAAAATATTATTTAAGGCCGATTTTAAAATAGCGCCTTTACTTTCTGATGCCTTGCTGTATTGCACATTTACGTTTAAAGGTGTTATTGGCACAAAAGGTTTCAGATCAATTATAGCATCTATACTACCTTTAGCTAGATTTTTATTCATCTCATCGGTAGTTTGGTCTTTGATGAAATGTACAATAGGGTTCTTTTTAAGCGCCTGGTAAACCGGGTTTAATGTATCGCAGCCTTTAGCCACACCTACATCAATAGACATGCCGCCGCCGCCAATATTGGCAAACACTAAAATAAATATCAACGGGAAAGCTAAACTAAACACTACCGCCGAAGGGCTGCGGATAATGGAACGGAAACTTGCTTTGGCTATAGCCAGTGTTGCGCGAGTATTACTGTATTGCATATTTTAAAGTCATTAGGTCATTAGTAATTTGCCTCATCCCGCCCTCTCCAAAGGAGAGGGTGATAAAGCTTTTGTTAAAGTCCTCTCTTTTGGAGAGGATTAGGTGAGGCTTTTAATTCTCCCGCCACTCCTTGCCTGTAAGGTTAATAAACACATCTTCCAGATTGGCGCCTTTTGTTTGTTTTTCGCGTTCAAAGCCTGTTGCCACCAACTGATCTATAAAATGGTCGGGCGTATCAATACCTATAATATGGCCGCCATCAACAAAGGCTACACGGTCACACAGTACTTCGGCTTCATCCATATAGTGGGTGGTAATTACAACGGTGGTACCGGCATCACGTATCTCGCGGATCAGGTCCCATAAGTTACGGCGCGCCTGCGGATCGAGGCCAGTAGTTGGCTCGTCCAGGAAAATTATACGTGGATTGTTAATGAGTGTAGTTGCAATAGAAAAGCGCTGTTTTTGCCCGCCGGACAGATCCTTATATTTTGCTTTGGCTTTATCTGTAAGTGCAACTTTTTCCAGCATTTCCATAGGTGTTTTGTTGATGCCATATAAACCGGAGAAAAGCACAATTAATTCAGATAAGTTAAGATTAGGATAATATCCTGCCGCCTGCAATTGTACCCCAATACGCTGTTTAATATTGTCAGCATCGGTCTCTATGTTAAAGCCATCTACAATGATTTCACCGGATGTTTTTTCGCGAAGAGTTTCAATAACTTCAAGGGTGGTGGTTTTGCCTGCGCCGTTTGGGCCCAGCAATCCAAATATCTCTCCTTCATATACCTCGAAGCTGATGCCTTTTACGGCTTGGAAATCGCCATAATTTTTTACAAGGTTTTTTACAGTAATAATAGGTTGGTTTGCCATGCTGTAAATATGAGATGTATTTAATTAATAACCTTACATCCATCGGCGAATAAGAGGAAAATTTCGGTAAAAATATTTATACTTATTTACCGCCCTTTTTTAGCTTGCTTTCTATATGCCTACCAGTCATTAATAAATAAGGCTGCCTATTAAATTGAACAGGATAACCGCATATTGAAATAAACAAATTACGGCGTAAAGTAGGGTTGCAGATAGTATTGTGCTCATGATGTTTAGTTTTAACACCACAAAAATGTATTGAAATACCTGCTTTGAACAGAGTTTTTAGGCGAATAGGGCTAAATAGTCGGTAAATGCATTCTTAGCAGGAGTAGTTGGAAGGGGACAGAGGTTTACCGATATATGAGTTGAATTACAATGGCCTGCCAATTTCCCAATGATGGCCAAACGGATCAATAAAATGCCCCAGGCGATAACCGTAATCTTGATCATCTACAGGGTAAACAACCTTTATGCCGGCTGCAATGGCACGTTCGGCAATAGCATCCGGGTCGGTAACCATAAGGCCTATGCGAACACTAATGCTGCTTTGTTTATCCGGCCCTAAATTGCCATGATCGGGCGCCTCATCGGCTACAACCACTCTGGCGCCATCAATCATTATCTCGGCAACTATGTTGCCATCATCACCCACATTCTTCATTAATTCAATTGCGCCAAACGCGTTTTTATAAAACTCCAAAGCAGCCGCGGCATTGTTAACCGTTAGAGTGGGAATAATATAGGCTTTAAAGGTTTCCATTTTAGTTGGAGATTGATGATAAATATAAGGAATTGGATTATTAAGGGCACAACTTAAGAAGTAATTTAATTGGGTTAGTGCTTCATTGAATGGTAGTCCGCTCATTGCCGCGGAGAGCTACTTCTTTTGTTGATAAAAGAAGCAAAAGATTAAGTCAACAAAAAAGCCCTGCAAGTTTAACTTACAAGGCTTTTGTAATCTGCACATCTGCATATTCACTCATCTGTACATCAAAAATTATTTCTTCATCATGCCAATGAAATCATCAAACAGGTAGCGGCTATCATGAGGGCCGGGAGATGATTCAGGGTGATATTGTACCGAAAATGCTTTTTTATTTTTTACACGGATACCTTCTATGGATTGGTCGTTTAGGTTTACGTGGGTAATTTCCACTTTATCTGATGCACGTACAGCTTCCTGCACTACGCCAAAACCGTGGTTTTGTGAGGTTACTTCGCAATGGTTAATAATAATGTTTTTAACCGGGTGGTTTAAACCACGATGCCCGTTAAACATTTTTTTGGTTGGAATATCATTAGCCAGCGCAAGTAACTGGTGGCCAAGGCAAATACCAAACAATGGTTTATCGGCTTTTAAAATATCTTTAACAGTATCAATAGCGTAAGGCATTGCCGATGGATCGCCGGGACCGTTTGAGATAAAGTATCCGGAAGGGGAAAAATCTTTTTCCATTTCCTCAAACGTTGTTTTTGCCGGGTAAACCTTAGCATATACGTCGCGGTCATCAAAGTTGCGCAGAATGTTTTTCTTTACACCCAAATCAAGCACAGCAACACGGTATGCCGCATCTTCATTACCAAAAGTGTAGGTTTCTTTGGTTGATACCTGTGATGAAAGCTCTAAACCATCCATTGAAGGCACCTGGTCAAGCTTGGCTTTAAGCTGGTCAATATCCAGTATCTCTGATGAGATAATGGCGTTCATGGCGCCTTTATCACGTATGTGACGTACCAGCTGGCGGGTATCAATATCAGATATACCTACAATGTTTTGCTCCTGAAAGTAATCTTGTATTGATTCATTGGCCTGTTTACGGCTGTAAGCAATGTTGTAATTTTTACAAACCAGCCCCGCAATTTGAATCTGGCCAGATTCAACTTCGTTTTTATTAATACCATAGTTGCCAATGTGCGCGTTGGTGGCTACCATTATTTGGCCAAAGTATGATGGGTCTGTGAAAATTTCCTGGTAACCGGTCATTCCGGTGTTAAAGCAAATTTCGCCGGTAGTGGTGCCTATTTTGCCTGCTGCTTTACCATAAAAAACGGTTCCATCAGCCAGTAACAATACTGCAGGTAATTTGGTGAAATGAGTCATTTTGTAAAAAAATTGAAAGGATTAAAACGCCGGTTTGCCTGTTGTAAGGCCCCGTGAAACAATGCAGATTGGTGGAAGTAAAAAACCTCTTCGTTCACAGCGCAAAAGTAGGGTTTTATTTCCAATGTGGAAAGGCCAATTTTGAAATTTTACGAAGCTAATTACACACCTATATATAAATTTGAGCAGATTAAATATTTAGTTATTACCCCACACATATCTTTTGCTAAGGCAATAAGTGCAAAAGTACATTCGTATAGGTAAAAATGGCAGCAAGTGTTTAAATATTGGACTGCGCGGTATGCGGTCTGTTAGTAGTTTTTTACACCGGAAACAGCTGGGTATGCTCTTTTTTTTGGTCTTTTCCATGATAAGGGTTACTCATATAAGTTAGGTTTTATTTGGTTGATAAAAGTACAAAATATTCATAATGTATTTAATATCAATATAATATAATTTAAATTGTGTATTTAACTAGTTAACCAACATTAAGCATCAACCGCCGGTTTATACCTCTTAAATAAATTAACGCTCAAAATTAAATCGCAATTAGTTCTACATTTGCATTACGCTATTAGCGATAAAAATTATCAAATCCATGTCGGTAAACAAGGAAGTTAAAAGAATAACCACGCATATATTGCAGGAAATGAAAAACCGTGGCGAAAAAATTGCCATGCTTACAGCCTATGATTACTCTATGGCTGCCATTGTTGATAATGCCGGTATGGATATTATATTGGTTGGCGATTCAGCATCTAATGTGATGGCGGGCCATGAAACTACCTTGCCTATAACGCTTGATCAGATGATATACCATGCATCGTCAGTAGTGCGTGCCGCCAGGCGGGCGCTGGTAATAGTCGATTTGCCTTTTGGCTCATACCAGGGGAATTCAAAAGAAGCCTTATTGTCTTCTATACGCATCATGAAGGAATCAGGCGCGCATGGTGTAAAAATGGAGGGTGGCGTTGAAATTGCCGAATCCATTA
>JAQBNY010000229.1 GCA_028288315.1 Mucilaginibacter sp. | reverse complement strand
AAACAAACAAGGCGTTATACAATAAAATAAGGAATAAGTACCAAACCAAAAATACAGTTGGTTATTCACTGAACGCGTTTATTGATCATGCATATCCCTTAGATATAATGGCGCATTTGTTAATTGGCGCCGAAGGTACACTCGCGTTTATTGCCGAAGCAGTACTACAAACCGTTCCGGATTATCCCTGCAAATCAACCACATTACTTTATTTTCCTGATATCTACTCGGCCTGCCAGGCAATTATCCCGCTTACTGATGCCGGAGCATTAATGGTGGAGCTGATGGACAGGGCCTCGTTAAGATCAGTTGAGAATATGGTTGGGATGCCTGCCATTGTAAAGGAATTGCCCCTTACTGCTGCAGCCTTGCTGGTAGAGTTTCAGGAAAATACTTATGAAGACTTGGAGCTTAAGGTAAAAGGGTTTTTACAGTCGGTAGGGCAGTTGTCATTATTAAACGCGCCGGTTTTTACCAGCGACCCAATTGAACAGGATTTCTTTTGGAAAGTTAGAAAAGGGCTTTTCCCCGCAGTAGGTGCGGTGCGTGCAAGCGGCACAACCGTTATATTAGAAGATCTTGCCTTTCCGGTAAGTAAATTAGGTGATGCAATTTTAGATTTACAGGAACTTTTCATTAAATATAATTACTATAATGCCATCATATTTGGCCATGCAAAAGACGGCAATATCCACTTTGTGGTTACACAGTCATTTGATACGCCCGAAGAGGTAAAGCGATATGATCTGTTCCTACGTGAGGTTGTTGTTTTAGTAGTAGAGAAATACGACGGCGGTTTAAAAGCGGAGCATGGTACCGGCCGCAATATGGCTCCGTTTGTTGAAACTGAATGGGGCGGCGAGGCTTACCAGATCATGAAGATGATTAAGCAGGCCATTGATCCTAAAATGCTTTTAAACCCCGGTGTTATAATCAATGATGACGCGGAAGCTCACCTGAAAGACCTTAAGGATTTGCCATCAGTAGAGGTGGAGGTTGATAAATGTATTGAGTGCGGATATTGCGAGCACAAATGTCCGAGCCGTAATTTGACCACTACGCCAAGACGACGTATTGTTATAAGAAGAGTTTTAAAAAAACTTCAAAAGGCCGGGGAGGAAACTAAATACAAACTCTTGCTGGATCAATACCAGTACGATGGTTTAGAAACCTGTGCTGTTGATGGTCTTTGTGCTACAGCCTGCCCGGTAGATATTAATACCGGCGACCTGGTGAAACGTTTGCGAAGAGAAAATCATTCGACTTTTCAAAACCGGGTAGCCTTGTTTGTGGCTAAAAACTTTAAATTAGTTGAGTGGGGCATACGTGCCGGCTTAAAGAGTGGCTTTGTCATAAATAAAGTTTTGGGTGATAAGGCAATGTTTAACCTTACAAAAACCGCCAAGAAAATAATTCCTGCCATGCCTTTATGGTCCGATCAGATGAGTTACCCGCCTGATCTATCTTTCCAAAAATCAACAAGTATTCCTATTACTCCTGATTTAGCAAACACTATTGTTTATTTCCCGGCCTGCATTTCAAGGATGCTGGGCACTTACAAAGGGAAGGAAAAGAGCATTATGGACACGTTTATGAGTGTGTGTAAAAAATCGGGGGTTTCGGTACGTGTGTTAGAAAATATTGGGGGCAGTTGCTGCAGCCAGATATATTCATCTAAAGGGTTTAAAGATGCATACGAGTATACAGCTAATGATATTATTCAAAGATTATGGGTATCAAGTAACCAGGGACAATTACCTGTAGTAACAGATGTAAGCTCATGTGCATACACATTACACAACATGCGGGGAGCACTTACGGCAAATAATCAGGTAAAGTTTGATAAGCTGAAGATATTAGATAGCGTGGAGTTTTTTCATGACTATGTAAAGCCGAATGTTAATGTAAAACAAAAGAAGGGCAGTATAACGGTACATACGGTATGTTCATTAGAAAAAATGAAGACTGTAAACAAGTTTGTAACCCTGGCTAAACATTTTGCCGAAGAGGTAAATGTGCCTAAACATACCGGTTGCTGTGGTATGGCTGGCGATCGTGGATTTTTATTCCCTGAATTAACTGACTCTGCAACTATGCCCGAGGCATTGGAGGTAAAACAGCACAATTATGATGGGTATTATTCATCTACCAAAACATGCGAGATGGCTATGTCAAGGGCTGTCTCACAGAATTATGAATCCATCCTTTACCTTATGGATGAAACTTTATAACGTATCTTAATTTAAGTAAATAAATAAAAGCAAATATGTTTAGTTTAAAAAACAAAGTAGCCTTAATAACCGGCGGCGGCAGTGGAATAGGAAGAGCCGCTTCTATGCTTTTTGCACAACAGGGTGCTAAAGTATGTATCCTTGATTTTGATGAAACCGGAGGCAGTATAGTTGCCGGCGAAATAAAGGCTGCCGGCCATGAAGCATGGTTCTTTAAATGTAATGTGGCTAACCAGGCAAATGTAAATGAGGTAGCAGATGCCATAAAAGCGCAATTAGGTAAAATTGATATTTTGATAAATAACGCCGGTATTGCACATATAGGTAAGGCTGATAATACCAGTGAAGAAGATTTTGACAGGGTACTTTCTGTAAACGTTAAAGGCGTTTATAATTGCCTGCATGCCGTTTTGCCAATAATGAAACAGGGCGGTGGAGTAATATGTAATCTGGCATCCATAGCATCATCTGTTGGTTTGGCTGATAGGTTTGCCTATTCAACTTCAAAAGGTGCGGTAGTGGGTATGACCTTATCTGTTGCTAAAGATTACTTAGCAGATAACATTAGGTGTAATTGTATATCCCCGGCAAGGGTACATACTCCTTTTGTAGATGGTTTTTTAGCTAAAACGTATCCCGGTCAGGAAAAGGAAATGTTTGATAAGCTTTCTAAAACCCAGCCAATAGGCCGTATGGGAACCCCGGATGAAATTGCAGCGCTGATGTTATACCTGTGTTCTGACGAAGCTTCTTTTATAACCGGCTGCGATTATCCAATAGACGGTGGTTTTATAAAGTTAAACACCTGATGTAATATTAATTAAATAGCCTTCCAGTCAATTATATCACTTGCAAGCATTTGGCTAAACTTACTACGAGGAGGAATATCAAGATATGGGTATTTGATTTTGCTGAGGTACAATCCTTGTGGATAGGCTGGTTTGATAATTTGAAGTGACTGAGGGTCAATTAGGTGTGATTCAAATTCATCAACGCTTAATTTTCGGGTGCCTATGTCAAGCAGTTTGCCAACAATAATTCTTACCATTTTACCTAAAAATCGGTTTGCTGTTATATGAAACCTTAACTTATCTCCTGTAGCATCTGCAAAAATACCGGACGCGCTAACATTGCAAATAGTATGCTGATTTCTGTCGGGCATTTTGCAAAAAGCATGGTAGTCGTTATACTTTAATAACAAGTTTGCCGCGCGTTTCATGCTAACAATGTCCCAGTCATTTGTAAGGTACATTGAACTGAAACCGCTTAAAAAGGGGTCTTTATAAGTGTGGATAAAATAATCATAAGACCGTTCTATAGCATCAAAACGGGCATGTGGCAGGCCATCCATTGGTATAATATCAAAAACTGCTATATCATCAGGCAACAAATTGTTAAGTCTGAAGGCGAGATCAAAATTCCACGGCTTGTCTTCATCCATATGAAAAAAGAATTGACTGGCATGTACCTGCGCATCTGTACGACCACAGCCTACTATGTATACAGGCTTTTTAAAAACCTGGCTCAGGCAATTTTCCAAAACCTGTTGCACGCTAAGCCCATCCGGATGTTTTTGCCATCCGCTGTAGTTGGTACCCAGATAACCTATATGAAAAAAATATCGCAAATTTGGATAAACTGTAATTGAATGTAAGCGTAAACATACTGTAATATAACAAGAAAAGCCACTCGCTTGAATGGCTTTCTATGCGGCAGTTATTTACAGTTCCAATACATTAACAATTTAAATTTGCTTAAGCGTTCCCTGTATGTTTTTAAATTCTCCGCCTGGAATGGTCCAGTTTGAATATATAATCTCATTTTCATAATCCTGAACCTGAGTTACTGTAGTTCCACTTTCTTCCTTCCATGTTACCATAAACAATTGCGGCCTTAGTTCGGTCATTTTAACGGCTACAGTTTCAGCTACGTTTACTTCTCCCCCGTCTTTTTCTAAAATGGTAAATGTCAATGAGGTTGCGCTTTGAAAGTGCAATATCGCTTTTGCCATTCCAAAAGTCACTAAAAATTTATTTCCGATGATATTCATTGTTTTGATTTTTAAAGGTTACACAAACATGAGCAGGAAATAAGTAAAATCAAACGGGCATATACGACTTATTACAGGCGGATTTAAGACATTTTGATCTGAAAATCAGGTAATTGGGGTGCATTGCCTATGCTTTTGAGTTTGCTTTAAGCATTACGCGGCCTTTTTTAGTTAATGAGCAAGCCGGAGATCTTTCATTTTCTTCGCCTTTTGCAATATCTATCAGGTTGTAAGCTTTTAAATCTTGCAAATCGTCTTTGCTTAAATTGATCGCCATCCCTTTGTCTGCAATTACTTTAAGGGCCGCAACCACATCTTCATGTTTCATAATATTATGTTAAGTGTTATTCTTTATGGGAGAATGTATCTATTATAACCGTATATTGTTTAGCTGATGGTGTATTATTGAGCTTCAATATCGAATATAAATAAAAAATCCTTTAACCAAAGGCTAAAGGATTTAACAAATGTAGCGGGGAGCAGGATCGAACTGCCGACCTTAGGGTTATGAATCCTACGCTCTAACCATCTGAGCTACCCCGCCGGATATATTTTCATGGTTACTGAAAAAGGTTTGCAAATATAGCAGAAATTCGTTTTCTTTAGAAAAAATGTTAACATTTA
>JAQBNY010000187.1 GCA_028288315.1 Mucilaginibacter sp. | reverse complement strand
AAAAAATAACCCCACGTACATTAGGTAGCTTAATAGCTATGTATGAGCACAAGATATTTGTACAAGGCATTATCTGGAACATTTACAGCTTTGACCAATGGGGTGTTGAACTGGGCAAACAATTAGCCGGCAAAATACTACCCGAATTAAAAGATAATGCCGAGGTAAGCTCTCATGATTCATCAACCAATGGCTTAATCAATCAGTATAAAGCCTGGAGATAATTGCCAGATTGCAATTTAAGTTTGCAGTAAACAATTTGTCATGCTAAACGATAGTGAAGCATCTGTTCGCCAATATGTAGCAAATAAGCATATTAGTTAATGGATCCTTCACTATCGTTACCCATGACGTATTTGGTTATATGGGTCATGCTGAGCTTGTCGAAGCATTGCGGGGTGGGCCATTGCGCACGTCCTTCGACAAGCTCAGGATGACCCCAGCAAATGTCATTCTCCCTTCAGAATCCACCGGATTTTATCGCTCAGGATGACAAAGTACTTTTAGCGCTACAATTCCTTTTTTAAAAATCATCTTACTACGCTATAACACATTAACACCACACCTGTATCAAACACTTTTGTTTTATACGGATGGATGTTTAATCTGCCTTGCAGATTTTTAAACAGCGCCCTGCCCCGCTCAATTACCACCGGGTGTATCCATATATGATATTCATCCACCAAATTGTGCCGGGTGAGGGCCTCGGTTAGTTTACCACTGCCATAAACTATAATATTTTTGCCGGATTGCTGTTTAAGCTCATTAATTTCAAGTGCAATGCTCCTGTTTGCCAGCCGGGAGTTACTCCAATCGCTTACTGCTGTAAGCGTTTTTGAAAATACCACCTTTTCATAACTGTTCATCATATCAGAAAAAGCCACATCTTCGCGGGCAGCATACTGGCTTACCTGTTGCACCGGCCAGTACCGGGCCATGGCATTATAAGTAACACGGCCAAGCAATATAGTATCAGCATTACTCAATTGCGCTGAAGTAACCCTGCTCATTTCCTCGTTCCAATAAGGCATGTGCCAGTCCAGATTGCCGTTTGGGCCAGCCATAAAACCATTCAGCGTTACATTTATTGATACAATTAGCTTTCGCATTGTAACCGTTTATTCAGCCGCAGGCTTATAACAAAGCACTGTTATCCCACATTCAAAGGGAGTGGCTTTTATTAGTTTAAGGTTCAGCTTACTATCCAGTTCCTGGTATATGGGCTTACCTTTGCCAATAGCAACAGGGTTTACAAAAAGGTGGTACTCATCAATAAGATTATTTTTTATTAATGACGATACAAAGCGGGCGCCGCCATAAGCTATTATGTCTCCGCCTTGCTCATTTTTTAACTTGTTAATCTCGTCGGTAAGGTCGCCGGTTGCCAGGTTAGTATTTTCCCATGGGTTATCTTTTATTGTTTTAGTGAAAACAACTTTTGGTGTATCCACCATTTTGTGAGTAAAGGAATCGGCTTCTTTCTCTGCGGCGCGCTCTTTCCAAACGGGGATAAAACCTTCTGCCAGCACACGGCCAAGTATAATGCAGTCTATAGGCTTTGTCAGTTCTTGTACGTATTCATTTAATTTGTTGTCCCAGTTCCAGGTCATCCAATCCATTTCATTATTGGGGCCGGCTATAAAACCATCAAGGCTAACCTGCATCTGTAATTTTAATTTTCTCATATCTAATTATATAGTTTTATTGCTGATACAAATGTATAGCAAGCTCATAAATCACATACGGTGCAAAAGGGACTTATTTGGGGTTGTTTACGACTTTTTTGTTGTTTAAATTTACTAACCAATTGAACACCTGATATGAAACATGTATCCATCCTTATCACCAACGACGCTGTTTTGGCCAGCATTGCCGACCCGCGTATTATATTTACAGGAATAAATGAATTTTTAGAGGCAGCGGGCAAACCACCTTTGTTTAAAGTACAACTGGTTGGCCTGTCTAAAGACGTTAAACTGCACAGCGGTTTATTTTCTGTTCATACTAATGAGCTGATCAGCAATATATCAAAAACCGACCTGATCATTATTCCAGCAATGGGCGGCGATATGAGGATTGCCATAAAAAAGAATGAAGAGTTTATTCCGTGGATAGTTAAACAGTATTATCAGGGTGCCGAAGTGGCCAGCCTTTGCGTTGGGGCGTTCTTACTCGCGGCTACAAGCTTATTAAATGGCAAAGAGTGTTCAACGCACTGGCTCTTTGCCGAACAATTTCGCGAGATGTTCCCCGAAGTAACCTTGGTTGATGACCGGATTGTAACCCAGCAACTGGGCTTATATTCCAGCGGGGGGGCAACATCATACTGGAACCTGCTTTTGTACCTGGTTGAAAAATATGCCGGCAGAGAAATGGCTATCATAGCCTCAAAAGTTTACGCGCTGGAAATAGACCGTAAGAGCCAATCGCCGTTTATAATGTTTAACGGCCAGAAAACCCACGAAGACGAACCCATAAAGAAAGCACAGGAATTTATTGAAGCCAACATAGCCGAAAGAATATCAGTAGAAGACCTGGCCATGAAATATGCTATTGGTAAACGCCATTTTGAACGCCGCTTTAAAAAGGCTACCAATAATACGCCTGTAGAGTACATACAGAGAGTAAAGATAGAAGCTGCCAAAAAGCAACTGGAAAGCGGCCGTAAGAATGTAAATGAAGTAATGTATACTGTTGGCTATACCGATACCAAAGCTTTCCGTACTATATTTAAAAAGATAACCGGGCTATCGCCGGTAGAGTACCGGAATAAATATAATAAGGCGGCGTAAAATTAAAATATCTTCCAATAATGTCATTGCTGTAGGGGAGTGAAACGACGCGGCAATCTCGTCGTATGCAAATCGGTCATGCATTGGCTACGAGATTATTAATAATTTTTATTTTTCTTAATGGAATTAATGAGCCCCCTACGGTCGGTTGTCCCGCGTTATCGCTACCCATGACATATTTGGTTATATGGGTCATGCTGAGCTTGTCGAAGCATTGCGAGGTGGGTCATTGCGCACGTCCTTCGACAAGCTCAGGATGACCCAGCAAATATCATTTCCCCTTCAGATGCCAAACGGATTTTAAATCTCGCAATGACATTTTGTACTGTTTCTTACTTTTTCACAAACTTTATCTGATACAGCTTCGGCCACTTTTTGCCGGTTACAAATATGCTATTGGTAGCCTTATCATACGCTATGCCGTTTAGTACGTTGTTGCCATCGTCAAAACCTTCGTAATGTGCACTTTTGGGGTATAAGTTACTCATATCTATCTTTTGCAAAACAACACCTGTTTTAGGATCAATTACCAATATATAATCTTTTTGATATACGTTGGCATATATCTTTCCGTCAATGTATTCCAGTTCATTCAACGAGTCAATAGCACCTTTATCATCATATACATCAATATAACCTATTGAACGATAATTGTCCTTATCTAAAAACCATATGCGGTTAGTACTATCATCCATGTATATCTTTGTGCCGTCAAAGCACATACCCCAACCATCAACACCTACATTATTGTTAAAAGTACTTAACAACTCAAAGCTGTTTTTATCATATACGTACCCAATTTTCTCTTTCCAGGTAAGCTGAACAATTTTGTTTCCGATAACCGCCATCCCTTCGGCAAATACTTTTGGGTTAACCAGTTTCTTTTTTATTATTCTACCCGTTGCAAGATCCGTTTTAGCCAAAAATGACTGCCCATCTTTTTCCATTCCGGGCGGGGGATCAAGATAACCGCCACTACTTTCATAGAATGATCCATTTTCAAAAGACAAAGCTTCAACGTAAATACTGGTATCGTGCGGAAAGGTTTTTACAACCTGATAGGTTAATTGTTCGGGTGCTTTTGCTGCAAGCAGAACAATGTTAGTGGTTACATCCTGGCTTTTACCTGCCTGGTAAATTCTGCCAGTGATAACCCTTGCGCCTAAAGCAATGGTATCTGTTTTAATATTTACTGCCGCTGAATCTTTTGTAGAAGCTACCCGAGTTGAATCAAGCAGGTAAACAATGGAGTCGGCTTTAATTTCAGCCGGCAGGGTTACTTTAGTACTGATCACATCACCGGCTTTGTAAGTAGTACCTGCATCCGGACTAATTGTAATGCTTCCGGTTTGATTATCATTATTTTTACAGCTGTATATCAGCAGGGCTATCAATGCAAAAAACGCTATCTTTTTATTCATGTTTTAAATAGTTGAAGGCCAAAAGGCATCTTCAATATGTTTCAGTTTATAGTTATTATTCCGGTCAAAAAGTACGGATATTATATCAAAACGCACGTCTCCCTGGTGGTTCATTAAATAAATATATTCATCGGCTGCCTGTACCAGCAGTTTTTGTTTGCGGGCATCTACAAAATCTTCCGGCTCGCCAAAGCCGTTGCCCGTACGGGTTTTTACCTCTGTAAAAATTATTATCCCTGCTTTGTAGGCTACCAAATCAATCTCGGCTTTACCAAAAACCCAATTCTCGTCCATTATCTCATACCCGGCTACTTCTAAATGTGCTTTGGCTAATGCTTCGCCTTTGCGGCCCAGGTCGTTATGGATAGCCATTACTTTAATATTACCGAACCTAAATAATCAGAAATAGTTTTCTCTACCTTTTTCATATGCATGTATTGGTTCAGCAATATTTCCTGATCGGCCTCAGCTGGTGTGGTTTGCAATTCTTTACGCAAGCCTTCCAATATTTTGCCCACCTTTTGCTTTTTAAGGTGGAATATTGCTCCCAGTATTGTAGCTTTCATATTTGCCTGTTCATCTGGCACCATTATTTTGTGCATTTCGTACCAGTTCTCACTCAGGGTATATTTTGTAGCAATTAAGTTAACTACCAAATCAACTATACCTTTATCCCGGTGATGAATAAAATGCTGTTCCTCGGGAAGCACACCGTTCTCTACCTCCTGCCGGTATATCTCCATGAATTGCTTACAGGTAGTGTCCTCAAATTCCACATCGCTTAGCTCAGCTATCATAAAAGGGCCTATGTAGGTATTAGCTATACCATCCCAATCAATCATTTTATTACCGTACAGTAACAACAGGCGGATAATTTCTTTTTCCTGCGATGACTCATCTTTTGCTACCTCAACTATTGGCTCATCAAAAAAGTGTGGCTCATCCGGCATTTGTTGCTGCCTTGGCGTTTGCTGCTGTTGCTGATGATCTTTTTTGGCTTTAGCCTGCCGCATTTTGTTCAGTTCGGTAAGCAAGGCACGCTCATCAATCTGTAATATATAGCTACATTCCTTAATAAAAACCGACGCTTTTATAGAATCAGGGATCTTGGCAATACTTTCTACTATCTCCCGTATCACTTCCGATTTCCTTATCGGGTCGTTACCTGCTTCTTTTAAAAGGATACTGGTTTTAAACAGGATGAAATCCTTTTTATTATCATCAACGTGTTTTTTGAATGCGCTTGTACCAAATTTCTGCACATACGAGTCTGGGTCATGCCCATCAGGGAAAAGCACAACTTTAACGTTCAGGCCTGCCTCCAGTATCATATCCAGTCCCCGCAATGATGCCTTTATACCCGCGGCGTCGCCATCATAGAGTATGGTAATATTTTGGGTGAACCTGCCTATCAGCTTTATTTGTTCGGCAGTTAATGATGTGCCGGATGATGCCACCACATTCTCAATACCTGCCTGGTGAACAGAAAGCACATCAGCATAACCTTCTACCAAATAGCAATTATCTTCCTCTCGGATTGCCTTTTTGGCAAAATACAAACCGTATAAAACGTTTGATTTATGGTAAATGTCCGACTCGGGCGAGTTGACATATTTTGGAACATTCTTGTCACTTTTTAGTGTACGCCCGCCAAAGGCTATCACCCTGCCTGTAAAGCTATGTATAGGGAACATAACCCGGCCGCGGTAACGATCATACAATGAGCCATTGTCCCGCTTAACAGATAAGCCGCTATCTACTAAAAACGCTTCCTGGTAACCTTGCTTTAAAGCCTCACCGGTAAAAGCTTCCCATTGATCTGGCGAGTAACCCAGCTCAAACTTCTTTATTGTTTCGTTATTAAAACCACGCTCTTTAAAATAACTTAGTCCGATGTTTTTACCCTCATCAGTCTCCAGCATGGTTTCATGAAAATATTTAGCCGCGAATCCGCTAACTATCATTAGGCTTTCGCGGCGGTTATCTTCTTCTTTATTTTCTGATGATTCTACAGTTTCCTCAACCTCAATGCTGTACTTTTTAGCCAGCCATTTCAGCGCTTCAGGGTACGTGAATTTTTCCAGTTCCATCAAAAAGGTGATGGCGCTGCCGCCTTTACCTGTCGAAAAGTCTTTAAAAATACCCTTAACCGGCGATACTGTGAACGATGGTGTACGTTCATTTGCAAACGGCGAAAGCCCTATATAGTTGGCTCCGCGTTTTTTTAACTGCACAAACTCGCCTATCACCTCCACAATATCTGTGGCTTCCATTATACGGTCTATGGTGGGTTTGGTGATCATGTATTAAAAATGTGCAGCTGCAAAAGTAAATGTTAAACGGCTTAACTTGTTGTTTAAATATATAAAAAATCTAATTACATGGCGAAAGTCCCACCCAATCATCTGTAAGGAAGGACATAAAACACAATAAAAAAATGATCTTTACACGCTCTACCTTAGAGATGGCTGGGGTGATATCTTCAAAAATGTTATCGCAATCCCGCCCAGTACAATCATACTGCCTACAATCTCTTTTACTTCCAGCTTTTCATTTAAAAGGAATACAGCCAGTAAACAGGCAAATACAGTTTGGCTTAATAAGGCAATAGCCACTTTGGTGCTCTCCAAATACCTTAATGAATAGTTTATGGTAAGCCATCCAACCAACTGGCATAGCAATCCCATACCAATAAAACACAGCCAAACACGCAAAGGAAAATCAACTATGTTATTACCAATAAAAATACTTATCAAAAGCAGGAATGCTGCGGCGCCTAACATACTGTAAAACATAAAGGTAAAAACATTAATACCGGCCATAATATTTTTGGTTATCATGATATATCCGGCGTAAAACATGCTGGCCAGTGTTGCCAATAATATACCTGCATTAAACTCAAGATGTAAAATATGTTGATAACCCACCAGTATTACCATGCCTGCAATTGCTATGCAGGTACCCATCCAGAATAACCTGCCCGAACGTTTCTTGAAAAGCACAAAACTCATTAACCCAACCCAAACCGGCGCAAGGTTAGCTATAAGGGTTGATACCGTAGCGCTTATTTTTAATAACGACATATTCCAAACGGCTACATCAGCCGCGAACACTACACCGGCAATTAAAGCGATGGCAAGCTGTTTCCTGCTTACCCGCAATTTGTTTTTAATGATGCAATAAGGCACTAAACAAAGCCAGGCAACAAACACCCTGTAAAATGCCGCACCTAAAGGTGATGTACCGGCAAGCTTAACAAATATGGGCGAAAACGATATACACAAAATACCTATGGCAAGGCTAAGCTTTGGATTCATTAAAATTTATTAAGCTGCAAACTTAACTAAAGTATGAACCTAAATTACAGGAATTTAAATTAACATATTGTTTATTTAACCAAACAGGCAATAAAGTTCTTTTGTTAAATAATTAAGTTGCATTATCCCAATTTAATGAAACTCACAGTTAATCAATGCGATAATTTTCAACAGCCGCTGTATCAATGGTTAAACTTATATCGTAATGTATAAAAAACACTGTTATGAAAAAGTTTTCTTTAATTATCCTGGCAGCACTGCCTTTATTGTTAACCGCTTGTTTAAAAAACAACAATAACAACAAATGCTGCAATGTTTATTATGACCCATATTTTATTGCCCAAAAGAACGGAGTAAATGTTTACGCTTACCCGGGCTCGGCTAAAATTGGCACCGATTCAATTTCCGTTTTTGGCGTAAGTAATGACGCAGGCTTACGTATGCGTTTTAAATTTAACGGCAAAGGCGTTTATGCTTTAAGCGGTAATCAATCTAAGTACTATCAGGTGATAGGTAGTGATACGGTAAGCCGTTACAACCTGGGAACTGCTATTGGCAGCTCAGTTGAGGTTACCGCTTACGATTCTATAAACCAGATTATAGGTGGGAAGTTCACACTTAATTTAAAAAGGACCTTCCCAACTGCATCAAGCATTTACCCGGACAGCGTTAAATTTACTAATGGGCAGTTTGTTATTGCCCTACCGCGATAATACATAATGCCCAAAGTATTGGTTTACGGCTCACATGTTTTAGCAAATAATTGTATTTTTGCCGCTCAAATAATATTGTATGAGCCAGCGAATTAAAATTAAAGCATTATTAGAAAGCGGGAGAACCGATGGAGATATTACGGTAAAAGGATGGGTACGTGCATTTCGTCAAAATCGTTTTATTGCTTTAAATGATGGCTCAACCAATAACAATCTGCAAATTGTTGTTGATTTTGAAAACACCGATCCGGCTTTATTGAAACGTATAACCTTTGGCGCAGCGGTAAGCATCAGCGGAACATTGGCCCCATCTTTAGGGCAGGGCCAAACTGTTGAAGTTATTGCTACTGAAATTGAAATACTGGGTGATTCTAATCCGGAGGAATTCCCTTTACAACCAAAAAAACAAACTTTAGAGTTTTTGCGGGAGAATGCACATCTGCGTTTCCGTACCAATACTTTTGGCGCAATCTTCAGGGTGCGTAATACATTGTCATTTGCAGTGCATCAATTTTTACAGGACCGTGGTTTTATCTACCTGCACACACCTGTTATCACACAATCTGATGCAGAGGGTGCCGGTGAAGCTTTCCATGTAACCAACTTTGATTTGGGCAATGTACCCCGTACTGATACCGGCGAGGTTGATTATAAGCAAGATTTCTTTGGCAAATCTACCAACCTAACCGTATCCGGCCAGTTGGAAGGTGAGCTGGGTGCTATGGCGCTGAGCGATATTTATACTTTTGGACCAACATTTCGTGCAGAAAATTCAAACACAACCCGCCACCTTGCCGAGTTTTGGATGATTGAGCCGGAGATGGCTTTTTATGACTTGAAAGACAATGCCGACCTGGCCGAAGCACTTTTGAAATATGTTATCAAATATGCTTTAGATAAGAACAAAGAAGATCTTGAGTTTTTAAACCAGCGTTTGCTTGACGAAGAAAAACAAAAGCCACAACAAGAACGCTCTGAACTGGCGCTGTTAGAGAAGCTGCAATTTTGTTTAGATAATGACTTTGAGCACCTTACTTATACCGAGGCTATTGATATATTAAAAGAATCAACTCCAAATAAAAAGAAGAAGTTTCAATACCCTGTTGAAGGCTGGGGAACCGACCTGCAATCAGAACATGAGCGCTATTTGGTAGAGAAACACTTTAAAAAACCGGTTATCCTTACGGATTACCCTAAAGAGATAAAATCTTTCTACATGCGCCAAAACGACGATGGCAAAACCGTTGCCGCTATGGACATCCTGTTCCCGGGCATTGGCGAAATAATAGGTGGCTCGCAACGTGAAGAAAGACTGGAAAACCTGGAACGCCGTATGGACGAGATGGGCATTCCTAAAGATGAGCTTTGGTGGTACTTGGATACCCGCAGGTTTGGCACTTGCCCGCATGCCGGCTTTGGTTTAGGCTTTGAACGTTTGGTGCTGTTTGTTACCGGTATGGGTAATATTCGTGATGTTATCCCTTTCCCAAGATATCCAAAGAACGCGGAGTTTTAATACGATTTTAGATAACGAATTGATATCACTGACATGGATTCGTTATCTTTATATTAATTAATAATCCCCGTATGTTGACTAATGCAATACTTAAGGCATTTGTACCTACAGTAAAGCCTGATGAAGCGCGGGTATTTTATGGCAATATATTAGGCTTTAAACCATTATCAGAAGAAATTATGCTTTGGAATTTGATGCAGGCGGAACACTGCTACGTGTAATAATTGTACCGGAGCTACAACCACATGCCTTCACTATATTAGGCTGGAACGTAGAAGATATAGCAGCTACCATCAGACAGTTAAATGCCAAAGGCGTGTACTGTGAAAAATATGATTTCATGGATCAGGATGAACTGGGCGTATGGGATTCGCCCGGCGGCTCAAAAGTAGCCTGGTTTAAAGACCCCGACGGCAATGTGTTATCATTAACACAGTAAGTACTACACCTTATTTGCTTTGTGGGTTAGGAGTATCATCTTTCTTATAATCCTTATGCACTATTAAAAAGCTGGCACGTTCTTCTTTATGAAAGGGAACATCCCAGTTGCCCTGATAGGTGATTTTAGTAGGGAGCAGTTCGCCATCAAAACTGTTTAGTTCTATGTTCATCTGCACATCAAAGTCAAAAAGCATATTGCTGTACTTCATGTCCACATATCGGCCCAGTATCTGGAAACTGCGGGCATCAAATATGGTGGTCATTTCCCTTATCATTACGTCATCGTCAGACGTGCTGGGTTTTCTTATCACCTTAAAACGGTATACGGGGATACTGTCCACATACTTTCCACGGGCAAACTCATAATTGTAATACTGTCGCATATCCGGCCCAAAAATTTCTGTTTTACTGCTAAGGAATGGAATGCCACTTATTTTACGCCCGGGTGTAAATATGAGGGCTTTAAGTTTAGCTTTATAAGAACCGTTTTTACCACCAGAGCCAGGCAAACTCTCCCCTTCAGCAAACCCGGAATTGTAAGCATTGGTAAATATATAATCAAACATTTCAACAGTATATAGCTGATACTTGCCGTTCTTTTTAAATACTGTCCCGCTATCTTGCCTGGCTAAATATTCTGCTTTAGAAGTGTTCCCAACAAGGTTATGCTTTATTTTGCGGTAAATTTTACCGTTAACCTTGTTCTTTTTATCGTAAGTAAAAATGTGGTTTTCGGCTATAAAAGAGTAGCGTTTCATGTTCTGGAACGCTTTATAAAAGCTGGTATCGGCTACTACAGCATCAATAAAGTCCTGTGCACGCAATCTGTGCGACCGTATATTCACCGGCGAATCTATAACAATTGTACGGATAGTATCCGGGTTATAGCGCTGTATCTGTTGCGAGAAAGAGTTAAAAGCAGCAAATAAAAAGCTTAAAACTAATAGTGTTCTTTTAACCATTAGTTCCCTAATTGTTTAATAGCAAGGTAAGCCATAAGGCCGGTGCTTATTTTAAATGCATCTTCCTCCACATCAAAGGTTGGGGTATGTACTGATGATGTTATACCGCGCTCCTCGTTGCGTGTGCCTAAGCGGTAAAAGCAACTGTCGGCCACCTGCGAGTAATAGGCAAAGTCTTCTGCCGCCATCCATATATCCAAATCGAGAACATTCTCTTTGCCTAAATAGTCTTCGGCATGGCCACGGGTAGCGGTGGTTAGCACTTCTTCATTTATCAGGAAAGGATATCCCTTCATAATATTGAACTCGCAGCTTCCCCCCATGCTTTCGGCAATACCTTCGGCCATTTTCTTCATTTTTATGTGAGCCTCCCCGCGCCACTTCTCATCCATAGTACGGAAGGTGCCTTCCAGATATACCTCATTAGGTATTACATTGGTAGCGCCATTGGCTATCACCTTACCAAATGATAAAACAGATGGGCTCTTAGGGTCGGCAAAGCGACTGATCACCTGTTGTAAAGCGGTTAATATATGCGCGGTAATAATAACCGGATCAACATTTTGTTGCGGCTGCGCACCATGGCCGCCCTTACCTTTTACAGTAACATACAGCTCATCTGTACTGGCCATGTATTTACCTGCACGGAAACCTACCTTACCGGCATCAATCAGTGGCATAACATGCTGCCCTAATACAGCAGCAGGTTTAGGATTTTCCAGTACACCTTCTTTTATCATGAGGCTGGCACCACCCGGTAATTTTTCTTCTGCCGGTTGAAAGATCAGTTTTATCGTTCCACCAAATTCGCTTTTTAATTCAGTTAATATTTTGGCGGTACCTAATAATGATGATGTATGCGCATCATGTCCGCAGGCGTGCATTACGCCGGTATTTTGCGATTTGTATGGTACATCGTTTGTCTCTGTAATTGGTAAAGCATCCATATCGGCACGCAAAGCAATAACTTTATCAGAGGGCTTATCACCTTTTATCAGGGCTACTAAACCAGTATCAGCCATTTTATGATATTCTAACCCAAGCTCTTCCAGCTTATTGGCAACAAATACCGATGTTTCCACCTCATGAAAAGAAAGCTCGGGGTGCGAGTGCAGGTGCCTGCGGTTGGCCACTACTTCATTAAAAATATCTTGCGATAACTGCTGGATCTTTTCTTTAATCATTACTGATAACCGTTTTTGGTGGATTAATTTTTTCTGATATGATAAACATTCCCGAGAATAATGGCCTTATATCCTGCATTAATTTTTCGGCTTCAAGCCTTGACCTAAAATCACCGGCACGTACCTTAAAGTTGGGTTCATGATAAACAATGTAAGTACGCAATTCCGGAAACTCCCTATTGAACTTTGCCTGTGCATTGAAAGCAAGGTTACGGTTGCTCCCACTGTATATTTGTACCCTGTAACCGTATGATGAAAGATTGCTGCCACCTACACTGCCTCCGCCCTTGTTCAATGCGGCGCGTTTGGCTAATAAGGTGTCAAACAGTGGGTCTCTTACAACCTGCACCTTGCCACGCGTTTGGCCAAAAGTTAATGCTGAAGAAAACAGGAACATAAAAAAAAAGCAATACTTGATGAGGCCTGATGTAGCTTTATGATCAAATATTGCTTTTTTCATTTGTTTAATTAGTTTGCCATGCTGAAACGATGGTGAAGCATCTGTCGGCGACATACATCTCCGAAAATAGATTCTTCGCTCCCGCTCAGAATGACAATATATTTTTAACCTTCATTCCGAAGCAATCTACATAAACGTATGCCTATCGAAGATTGCTTCGTTCCTCGCAATGACGCGTGGTTATATTTAATGCCCTCTCCCTTGGAGAGGGTTGGGTGAGGCAAAATTAATTTTGCCCTACGCCGTGGCAGTTCTTATATTTTTTACCGCTACCACAAGGACAAGGATCGTTCCTGCCAATTTTTTGCTCAACTCTTACAGGAGTTGGTTTTTGCATTTCGCGGGTATCTTCTATCGGCATGCCATTACTTTCACTAACCAGTTCAGGTTTTGAAGTACGCATGTTCTTTAGATCGAGCTTAGGCTGAGGTTTTGCCTCGCGTACCAGCTCCGGCTCTTGCTGAACCGGAATGCCACCTCTAAACAAGAAGCTGACAAGCTCTTTATTCACGTTGGCCAGCATCTGGCGGAACAATTCAAAAGCTTCAAACTTATATACCAATAATGGGTCTTTTTGTTCGTAAACCGCGTTTTGTACTGATTGCTTTAATTCATCCATTTCACGCAGGTGTTCTTTCCAGGCATCATCAATAAGGGAAAGGGTCACACTCTTCTCGAATGATTTAAATACTTCTAAACCTTTATTATCAACCGCCTTTTTAAGTGGAACGGCTACCTGCATACCACGTACGCCATCAGAAAAAGGAACAACAATGTTTTCAACATACTGGCCGCGGGTATCATAAACATCTTTTAATACCGGGTAAGCCTGCTGTGCAACTGCTTCTGCTTTACGTTTGTAAAAGTCTATCACTTCGGCAAAGGTTTTATCAACCAGTGCATTCATGGTAATGCTGCCAAATTCTGCTTCATCAGTACTAATATCTACCGAGAACAAACGGATAACTTCCAGTTGGAAACCTTCATAATTGTTTGATTCTTTATATTCGGCTACCACATCTTCAACAACGTCAAAAATAGTATTGCTCAAATCAACATCAAGGCGTTCGCCAAATAAAGCATTTTTACGTTTCGCATAAATAACGGTACGCTGTGAGTTCATCACATCATCATACTCTAACAAACGCTTACGTATACCAAAGTTGTTCTCTTCAACCTTCTTCTGCGCACGCTCAATTGATTTAGAGATCATAGAGTGCTGTATAACTTCGCCCTCTTCAATACCCATACGTACCATCAGGTTGGAGATACGCTCCGAACCGAACAAACGCATCAGGTTATCCTCTAACGATACAAAGAACTGTGACGAACCCGGGTCACCCTGCCTACCGGCACGACCACGCAATTGCCTATCCACCCGGCGCGATTCATGGCGCTCGGTACCTACAATGGCTAAACCACCGGCATCCTTAACACCCGCTCCTAATTTAATATCCGTACCACGGCCTGCCATGTTGGTAGCAATGGTTACTGTACCTGCTTGTCCGGCTTCGGCAACAATGTCCGCCTCTTTTTGGTGCATTTTAGCATTCAGTACATTGTGCTTAATGCCACGCAGCTTAAGCATACGGCTTAATAGTTCTGATATCTCAACAGAGGTTGTACCCACCAATACCGGGCGGCCTTCTGTTGTTAGCTTTACAATTTCGTCTGCAACCGCATTATACTTTTCGCGTATTGTACGGTAAACCAAATCCTGCCTGTCTTCACGAGATGCCGGGGTGTTGGTTGGTATCTCAACTACATCCAGCTTATATATTTCCCAAAACTCACCTGCTTCGGTAACGGCAGTACCCGTCATACCGCAAAGCTTATGGTACATTCTAAAGTAGTTTTGCAGGGTAATGGTAGCAAACGTTTGTGTTGCATCCTCTACCTTAACATTTTCTTTGGCCTCAATAGCCTGGTGCAAGCCATCAGAGTAACGGCGGCCATCTAATACACGGCCTGTTTGCTCATCAACTATTTTAACCTTGCCTTCATCAAGAATATATTCTGTATCCTTTTCAAATAAAGTATATGCTTTTAACAACTGGTTAACCGAGTGAATACGCTCAGATTTGATTGAGAAATCGCGCATCAACTCATCTTTCTTCGCGATTTTTTCTTCTGCAGACAGAGAAGATTTTTCAATCTCAGATATCTCTGTACCTACATCAGGCATCACAAAAAAGTTAGGATCTTCGCCCGATGAGGTAATCAGCTCGATACCCTTTTCAGACAACTCAACCTGGTTGTTTTTTTCGTCAATTATAAAGAACAATTCTGCATCAACCTTAGGCATTTCTTTACCCTGATCCTGCATATAATAGTTCTCTGTTTTTTGCAGCACGGTTCTGTTTGATCCCTCGCTCAAGAATTTGATTAGCGCCTTGCTTTTTGGCAATGCCCTATGTGCACGTAATAAAGCTAAACCGCCATCATCAATGCCGGTTTTACCGTCATTGATAGATTTTTTAGCTTCGTTCAACACAGTGTTAACGTAACTTTTTTGCGCGTTAACCAAACGCTCAATGCGTGGTTTCAGCTCATAAAATTCATGTTCATCACCACGCGGAATAGGGCCTGATATAATTAAAGGTGTACGGGCATCATCAATTAATACTGAATCGACCTCATCAACCATGGCAAAGTGCAGTTTACGCTGTACCAGTTCTTCAGGACTATGCGCCATATTGTCACGCAGGTAGTCAAAACCAAACTCATTGTTAGTACCAAAAATAATATCTGATCCATACGCTTTGCGGCGTTCTTCTGAATTTGGCTCATGTTTGTCAATACAATCAACAGACAGGCCATGAAATTCATACAACGGCCCCATCCACTCGCTATCGCGTCGTGCCAGGTAATCATTCACAGTTACAATATGTACCCCACGGCCGGCCAGTGCATTAAGGTATGCAGGTAATGTAGCTACCAGCGTTTTACCTTCACCCGTTGCCATTTCAGCTATTTTACCCTGGTGTAATACAATACCACCAATCAGCTGTACGTCGTAATGAACCATATCCCAGGTTACCTCATTGCCGGCAGCTAACCATGTGTTATGGTGAATAGCCGTATCACCTTTTATAACAACATTGCTCTTTTTAGTGGCAAGGTCGCGGTCAAACTGGGTTGCGGTAACCTCAATAGTTTTGTTACCTGCAAAACGGCGGGCAGTTTCTTTTACTACAGCAAAAGCCTCAGGTAATATATTTTTTAATATTTCTTCAAGCTCCTTGTTACGGTCTTTCTCTAACTTATCCAGTTGAGTATAAAGGTCAACTTTTTCGCTCACATCCATATCCAGCTCTGTTTCGGTACGGTCTTTAATAGCCTGTATTTCGCTATCAATACCCGAAAGGCCTTCTACAATGGTTTCTTTAAAGTTTATGGTTTTAGCTCTAAGCTCGTCATTACTTATACCATCAAGCTTGTCAAATTCAGCCTTTATCTTTTCCACTATGGGCAATAAAACCTTAACGTCACGTTCTGATTTGCTTCCGAAAAGCTTACTAAAAAAATCTAACATAATATTTTTATATAACGCACTAAACTCAAGAATTGCGCCAGTGCAATTTTAAAGTCAAAATGACAGGCAAAGTTACGGTTTTGCGCCGAAAACGAGAAAGTTATGATATCAAATATGCAGATAGGCAGATATACTGATGAAGTGCACATACCATCATTTGCACATTTGTTTACCGAGCTATCTGCGCACCTACCATCTGCACAGCAAAAATACTATCTTTACCGCATGAATATCCTGCTCCTTGGTTCGGGCGGAAGGGAAAGCGCCTTCGCCTGGAAAATATCGCAAAGCCTTAAATGCCACAACCTTTTTATTGCCCCCGGCAATGCCGGCACTGGCAAATATGGCACTAATGTTAACTTAAAGGTTACTGATTTTGAAGGCATTAAAGCTTTTGCTTTAGCTAACGATATTAAGATGGTATTGGTTGGCCCCGAGGAACCATTGGTTAAAGGCATTCATGATTTTTTCCTAGCTGATGAGCAATTAAAAAGCATTCCGGTGATAGGCCCGCAGAAAGAAGCGGCACAATTGGAAGGCAGTAAAGACTTTAGCAAGCAATTTATGCAGCGCCATAACATCCCTACTGCTGCATCCAGAACTTTTACCCGCGATACTTTACAAGAAGGTTTTGACTATTTGGCAACCACCGGCCTGCCTGTAGTTTTAAAAGCCGACGGACTGGCTGCTGGCAAAGGTGTATTGATATGCCTTACTCTTGAAGAAGCACGCCAGGAGTTGCTTGAAATGCTTACCCAAGCCAAGTTTGGCGATGCAAGCTCTATGGTAGTTATTGAGCAGTTTTTACAAGGTATTGAACTATCAGTTTTTGTGATGACCGATGGCACCAACTATAAAATATTACCCGAAGCCAAAGATTATAAACGTATTGGCGAAGGCGACAGCGGTTTAAATACCGGTGGCATGGGTTCGGTTTCGCCGGTGCCTTTTGCTGATGATGAATTTATGCAGAAGGTGGAGCAAAGAATTATCATCCCAACTGTTGAAGGCTTGAAACAGGAAGGTATCCCTTACAAAGGTTTCATTTTTATTGGCCTTATGAACTGCTATGGCGACCCATATACTATTGAATACAACTGTCGCATGGGCGATCCGGAAACGGAAAGTGTTATGCCACGTATAGAGTCGGACTTTGTTGACCTGCTTTTAGGCGTAGCCGAAGGTAATCTTAACGAAAAAGAGCTGATCATATCTAACCAGGTTGCCGCTACTGTAGTTTGCGTAGCAGGCGGCTATCCCGGCGAATATTTAAAGGATAAAGAGATTACCGGCATTGAGAACGTTCGCGACTCTTACGTTTTTCATGCGGGTACCGCACTTGAAGGAGAAACCGTAAAGGCCACCGGCGGGCGTGTACTGGCTATTACATCTTTACAAAGCGATATGTTTACCGCCTTGCAGCAAGCTACCGCTGATGCGGCACGCATTTATTACGACGGCGTGTATTTTAGAAAAGATATTGGGTTTGACTTACTATAGAGAGTAGTTGATTAAGTGAGTGGTTGATTGAGTTGATTAGCGAAGTCTAAAATCACTCACCTAATCAACTCAATCAACCACTCACCGAACTATATCTTACTAAAAATCTCAGCCAGTTTTTCGTTCAGGTCTTCACCCCTTAGGTTTTTACCAATAATCTTACCATCAGGATTTATCAGGAAATTTTGAGGGATAGCACGCACACCGTATATATCGGCGGTTTTACTTTTCCAAAACTGCAGGTCAGATACCTGTGTCCAGTTTAAACCATCTTTCTTTATAGCGGCTAACCATGCATTTTTAGCATTGGGGCGGTCTAATGATACACCTAAAACGGTGAAGTTTTTATCTTTATACTGATTGAACGCTTTTACCACGTTAGGATTTTCATGGCGGCAAGGGCCACACCATGACGCCCAAAAATCAATTAAAACATACTTACCTCTGAATGATGACAGGCTAACCATTTTCCCTGAGGTATCAGCCTCAGCAAACTCTGGTGCTATTGCACCTAATGCTACAGCCTTAAGTTTTGGTAATATTTCAGCAAATGCTTTACCACCGGTTGATGCTTTGATATTAGCAGATAAACCTTCATACAACGGGGCAATATCTACATAGTCGGCACTGTATGCGTATGATTGCAATGCGTTTAAGCTAATATAAGAATCGGGATTGTTGGTTATAAATTGCTTGTTAAGCGCTTTTTCCTGGTCTTCAATAGCTTTTTCATCCAGCTTGCCTTGTTTAATAAAAGCCGGTGATTTTTGCTGCTCTTCGGTAGCTGCTTTCTGCTTAGCTTCTAAAGCAGTATAAGCATCATTAACCGGTTTCATTGCCAAACGATATTGTTCGTTCTCCTGATTGGTTTTTGTACCGGTAACAGTAGCGTTAGCCATCTTATCAGCAGTGGTAACATTAATGGTTCCCTGCTCAAAAAACAAAGCATGATAATCGCGTGAGCTGTTCATGCCCGTGCCTTTTTCATTTAGCAAAATGTATCCGCTCATTGGCATTGCTGCTGCATCACCTGTAAATGAAAACTTGCCATCTTTCAACAATGTTGAATCGATAACAGTTTTGCCTTCTTTCCTGTATTGAATATATACTTTAGAGGGGGCATTAAGGCTGGCCACATTACCTTGAACTGTAAACTTGCCATTTTGGGCAAAAAGCAATGCAGGTAAACTTGCCAATGCTGTTAGAACTAATTTTTTCATATTAAGTTGATAATAAAAGACCTAATATGAGAGATTTAAAACTAAAATCAAAATTAGCTATAACACATTGGCCTTCTCATCAAAAATGATACAATGAACCAATAAGGCTACAACCCATTAATTGTATTTACCCAGCAACTCGGCCAGTTTATTATCAAGATCGTCGCCGCGCAAGTCTTTGGCAACTATCTTACCTGTTGGGTCTATCAAAAAGTTTTGCGGAATTGATCGTACACCGTAAACTGCTGCAGCCAGGTTGTTCCAGTACTTAAGGTCAGACACCTGTGTCCAGGTAAGGCCATCATTTTTAATGGCAGCAAGCCATGCGCTTTTGCCGCTCTCTCTATCTAGTGATACACCCAGTATGGTAAAATTCTTGTTTTTATACTTATTGTAGGTTCTTACCACGTTAGGGTTTTCCTGGCGGCAAGGGCCACACCATGATGCCCAAAAATCAATAAGTACATACTTTCCTTTAAAGGACGATAGCCTAACTGGTAATCCATTCACATCGTTCTGGATAAAATCTGGCGCCATAGCACCAATGGCAGTAAGCTTCAAGGCATCAATAGCAGATTTTAACTGGCGGCCTTGTTCTGATTTTTTCAACTCATCAGACAACGACTCATACAGCGGTTCCACTTCTGCAACATCTGGCGACGGGCCGCTTACGCTGGTTAAAGCAAGCAGGCTCAAATAACTGTTCGGATTTTCATTAATGAAAGTTTTTAGTACATTTTTTTGCTCCAACTGCACAGCTTTGTATTTAGCCTGCATGGAGTTCTGAAAAGCGGCTGATTGCTGCTGCGCAGGTGTTGCTGCCTGTGCTGCCGCAACTATCGTTTGCGCTTTATTCATTACTCCCTTTAATTGAGCCTTCAGCTTTTTATTATCCTCATTTGACGGCGAACCGCTAACATCTGCCTTAGAAGCAGAATCAGGTGAGGCAATATTGATTGTGCCTTTCTCAATAAAAAAGTTCAGCATGTCTGCCGTTTTTGAAGGGCCACCATCCGGAAAGTTTTGTGCAATGTATTTGGCAAAACCTACACCTTTATAATCTATAAATAATGATGCGTTAACAGGATTCATGGCTACACCTGTAAAAGTGAACTCGCCATTTACAATAGCTGCCGAGTCGGTTACGTTGTTGGCACCTAAACGGTACACTAAATAAGCTTTGGCGGGGGCATTTAACTTACCAATCTTACTTTTAACAGTAAAAGGCTGGGCGGTCTGGCCAAATGCCAGGGCAGGTAATAAAGCCACTATACAGAAAAAAATCTTCTTCATTTATATATTAATATGAGTGTAAATAACGCTTAAACAGCTAATGAATTGCAAATCAGTTTAATTTTTGATAGGTGCGCCACCAAAGATCGGGCATTTCGCCGGATGCCGCGGTCTTGTAATCTTCATGCCTGCAAGGTACTAAATGGAAGCGCTCGTTTTTTGAACCACCCGTTGGATAAGGCACCTGCATCCACCAGCGATCGCTTTTTTTGCTTTTTACAAACACCACTTCATGATCGCCATGCTTTAAACTGGTTTTGTATATAAGATATTGCGATTTTGGGTTAAGCGGAAAATCGCGTTTGCGATTATAAAAACCATCAATAAAGTACCATATCATTTGCGATAGCAGCATGGCAGTTTGTCCGTTACTATCATAAGCCGGATTGAACTCATAAAAACCTATAGAGCTTAGCTTATCATTAAAACCAGCATAACGGCATATTTGGCAAGCTTCCTCGCCATAAAATCCGTTAGGCTTTGCATTGGCGTTGCCTACCGCGTCTGACGAGCGGATAGCTCCCATATCAAAACTGACCATGTTTGCGTTGCGAATAATAGGCTCGGCAACAGAAATATTTGAAGCCAGCTCACCTAAACGGTGCACATCAAAATAAAGTTTCTCCATCACTCGCAGGCTATCCTGACTGGCAAAATAGGTTTGATAACCCATATTACTGTAATTGAACAGGTAATTAGGCTCATGCAGTAATATTTTATTAAGATAAGCTGCCGATGTGGTTTCAATACTTTCTGCAAAACCGTCATCTTCCAGGTCAAATTGTGAATCAATCACAAGTAGATCTACTTTCTGTTCCAGGCTTTCATAACCCATATATTGGGCATAAGTCAGATCCTGCCCGCCGCCTATAATAACCGGGACAATATCTCTTCTTACCAGTTCACTCACTACAGTTTTTAACGCGTAGTAAGTATCAACAACAGTTTCGCCCCGGGTTATATTTCCCAGGTCTACAATACGGGTAGTGTAACCACCCTCGTTTAACTGGTAAAGTTTTTCGCGCACATAATCAGGCCCCAAGCCGCAGCCAGGATTATTTATGGCATTACGATCATCCAGTACGCCAATTATAGCGATATCTGTTTTTTGTTCAAGGTCGGGAAAATCAACCGAATGGTGGTCAATCTTATTGCCAAGCTGACTGGTGAAATATCCGTTTTTAGGGGTTATTTTTTTAAGATCTATAGGGGTAAAAAAATCGGCTAAAGACATATGTTGTAATATGCGAATATACGTATTCTACAAATGTGCAGATTTTTTACACATTTGCATATGATTTTAGTTACAGGTGCAACAGGTTTTTTAGGAGCCGAATTAGCAAAAGAGCTGGTACAACGTGGCAATACTATTCGCTGTACTAAACGACCAGCCTCCAAAATACCGGCTTTGCTTGCACCTTATACCACACGAATTGACTGGGTGGATGCCGACCTGATGGATGTTTTTGCCTTAGAAGATGCTTTAGAAAGTGTAACAGAGGTGTACAATTGTGCCGCATGGGTATCAATGAAACAGGCCGACAAAGAGCCCATGATCCGTACAAACGTTAATGGAACGGCTAATTTAGTAAACCTATGTGTGGAGAAAGGTATCCGCATGGTGCATACTAGTTCAGTTGCTGCTGTGGGTGAAGCCAAGCCCGGTGAAATGATTACCGAAAAACACCATCTTGACCCAACCTTAGAGAATGACGGTTATGCGATATCAAAATTGGAAAGTGAGATGGAAGTGTGGCGCGGCATTGCCGAAGGCCTGGATGCTGTGATAGTAAATCCTACCATTATTATAGGCGTAAGTGCGGGTACCGAAGGCAGCGGGCAAATTTTTGAGACCGTACGTAAAGGACTAAAATTTTATACTAAAGGAACTATTGGCTTTGTTGATGTGCAGGATGTGGCCAAATGTATGATAGCTCTTATGGAAAGTAGCATCAGCGGCAAGCGTTATATCATTAATGCAGAAAATCGCAGTTATCAGCAAATATTTACAGAAATAGCCAATTGCTACCACATAAAACCACCGGTTACTTTAGCCAAGCCCTGGATGATGGAACTGGCCTGGCGGGGAGCATCTTTTATAGCTGCGGTAACAGGCAAAGACCCGGCATTAGATAAAACCAGCGCCCGTGCGGCATCAGTAACCCGTAATTTTGATAACGCCGAAATTAAGAAAGCCATTGGGTTTGAGTTTAGGCCGTTGAGCGAAACTATTAAAGAGATATGTGAAAACCCCACCTAAATCCTCTCCAAAGGAGAGGACTTTAAAATATATTAAGAAAATTCTTATACCCTCTCCTTTTGAGAAGGCAGGGTGAGGCTACCTCAACTTCAATAACACCACATTCTCTACGTGCTGGGTATGCGGAAACATATCTACCGGCTGAATTTTAACAATATCATATTTTTCCTTTAGCACTAGCAAGTCGCGGGCCTGAGTGGCGGCATTGCAGCTAACGTAAACAATCTTGTCGGCTTCAATTTCCATTAAACGGGCAACCACATCGGCATGCATACCTGCGCGTGGAGGGTCGGTAATGATCACATCGGGCTTGCCATGCTCGGTTACGAAATCTACAACAAGCACATCTTTCATATCGCCGGCAAAAAATTTAGTGTTGGTGATGTTATTGATTTGCGAATTAACTTTTGCATCCTCAATGGCCGATGGTACATACTCCACACCTACTACTTCACGCACATGCCCGGCAATAAAATTGGCAATTGTACCGGCACCGGTATAAAGGTCATAAACCAGTTCGTCGCCTTTAAAATTGGCAAAGTCGCGGGTTATTTGGTACAAGCGCAGGGCCTGAATAGAATTAGTTTGGTAAAAAGATTTGGGGCCAACCCTAAAACGAACAACCGTTCCGTTGGCTCCGCCGGGCATTTCTTCGTGGATATATTCCGGGCCTTTCCATGATATAACATCCTGATCAAAAATAGTATCATTCAATTTTGTGTTCAGGATATACAACAGCGAAGTAATTTGCGGGAAAGCGGCATCAATGTATGCCATCAAACTATCCACCTGCTCCTGATCGGCATGAGCAAAAACTACTATCACCATTATCTCGCCGGTGG
Source organism: Mucilaginibacter sp. (assembly GCA_028288315.1). GTDB lineage: Bacteria > Bacteroidota > Bacteroidia > Sphingobacteriales > Sphingobacteriaceae > Mucilaginibacter. Next base: position 1,089 of record JAQBNY010000187.1, on the reverse strand, counting down.
ATGATGTGCGAATTATCAGATTTCGCAAGGCGCCCGTGTGCTGCCTAACATCATAATAACTGATGCCTTGTTCTTTAGCATATTGATTAATGCTGTTACGAAGATCATTTGATGGCTCGGCTTGCAGGTAGCAATGGTTAATGTTTAAGATCTTATCAAACCTGCCTGGAATGTGAAAACCAAGTGCATCCATATCCAGTCGCTCGTCGTCGCGATTCTCGCCATCATATAACCAGCGTTTGTTAGAGAAAGTATACTCCAGCTTGTTGCGGTAGTATCTATCGGCAGGAGAAGGGATTATGCTATCCATGTGGCCAACTTCTATTTTGGCTATGCGTGTTAAAGCATCATGTACTGCTTTTTGCTTAAATTTTAGTTGGGCATCATAGGTCATGTGTTGCCATTTACAGCCGCCGCAAACGCCAAAATGCTCACAAAATGCCTCGGTGCGATATTCTGATGGCTGAATTAGGCGGGTAATTTTACCTTCGCCAAAGTTCTTTTTGCTTTTATAAACCTCAATATCTGCAATATCACCCGGGACGGCTTTTTCTATAAACAATACAAAATCGTCGGCCTTGCCTACACCCTTGCCTTCTTCGGCAATATCAATAACCGTAACGTTCTCGAAAAACTTACTTTTTTTTGCAGATCTACTCATGAGGCTGCAAAGTTAAACGTATTTATTAATTTTTGGAATGGCTGATGGAGGATGATTTTGGCTAAAGCCGATGTATTAGGACTTCATGACCCGTTGGCTATAGCCCGAACTACGAAAACATACTTAATAACTGATCGAATTCTATTTCGATAATAATATCAGTCATTTCAAATTGCTCATCAATAAGCTCCGAAAATTCAATTAGTTCTTGACTCATAGTTATAATTTTATTATGCAAACATAGTATTATTTATACCAAAAACCAAAACGGTATAATGAATTATTTTTAGACTAGTCCCAATTAATCTTCCGGGAGAAATACATAAGCGCCGCAACAATTGCAAATAGTGCTAAACTACCTACTAACAGGGCCAAGTCCTCTAACTGAATAATGATAAAGATGAAGCCGTAAAACACACTTAATATTG
>JAQBNY010000171.1 GCA_028288315.1 Mucilaginibacter sp. | reverse complement strand
ATGCCACGCAACACAATGTACCCGCCTGGACCATCTTCGCCATGTTCTTTATCATCATGTCATTAGGTGGCAGCGTGGTTAGGGAAAAAATTAGCGGCAGTTTTATCAGGTTAAAAACCCTGCCCACAAATTACCTGGTTGGCTTACTTTCAAAGCAGATCACATACATGGCTGTAACAATGCTACAGGCAGCAGTTATATTTTCTATGGGTATATGGCTATTTCCGTTTTTAGGATTACCAGCGCTTAATTTACCATCAGATATACTGGCATTGATAATTGTAACTGTGGTTTGCGGCTGGTGCGCGGTAAGTTATGCTATGTGTGTAGGCGTGTTTGCACAAACCCAGGAACAGGCAAATGGTTTTGGCGCGGTATCAATAGTGATACTGGCTTCTATTGGTGGCTTAATGGTGCCAAGTTTTGCTATGCAGGGCTTTTTTAAATCGGCAGCTAATCTGTCGCCCATGCACTGGTGCCTGCAGGCCTATTACTCACTATTTTTGGAAGGCGGAAAACTTAAAGATGTTATAAACAATATTATACCTTTGCTTATTATAACCATACTGCTTCAATTAGTCACTTATGCTGGCTTAAAAAGAAAGAATTTAATTTAATAACCTTAATGGAAACTACCGAACTTAAAGAGCAACTAAAACGCCAGATCATACAATTTTTAAACTTAACAGACCTTACTCCCGCCGATATTAAAGACAACGAGCCTTTATTTGGTGATGGTTTAGGCTTGGATTCTATTGATTCGCTGGAGTTAATAGTTTTGTTAAAAAAGGAGTATGGTATTGATATTAAAGACCCAAGAGAAGGGCGTAAGGTATTGGTAGACGTAGCTACAATGGCCGACTATATAAAAGCCAACTCAACCAAATAAAACTTATAACTTTATATAAACCGCCTGCAATTTAAAGCAGGTAACTTCGCCGGTAAGTAAAATTGCGTTAATGCTTATACTACCATCGTCGGTAATTTTATAGCTTATTGTAAGCTTGGCTGTTAGGTTATTGGCTGGCGTTATCATATTGATAAATTTGATATTGCCCGCTTTTTTCAACAGGATAGGCATATGTAAAACCTCTTCCAGAACATCTTTAACTAATTGTAACATGCATGCGCCCGGCACAACAGGCTGGCCGGGAAAATGCCCTTCAAAAATGCTGCTGTTTTTATTGATGTTCAGGCTTGCAGTTATCTGGCTGGCATTATGCTGCAGCTCTTCAATTTTAAATACACTGTCGTTTATTTCAGGCATAACTAAATTGATGAAACCAGCATTAAAGAATGATACTTGCTTTGGTAATGATTGTACAACAGCACCTTTTTGGGGGCCTTATTATTGACCTTATTTTGAGCAATAACAGCAGGCACTTCACCTGTTTTTATAACATTAGCTGCCACCCATAATCCAAATGATGATGAGGTTGGATATTCGCCGCACAGGTGTTTATAATTTGCTATAGCGGTATTCTTAAACAAGGATTGTTCTAAACTCTTATAAATTTTATCATTGGTGGTATCGCCGTTTTTACCGGTTATCACAAGGTCAATATCAGCTATATCTATTGAGTTATCTTTCAAGAAGACTTTAATTGATGCCTCGAGGTTTTCGGGGTTGTAAAGTGTTTTTACAGCGGTTAGCTCGGCCAAATTATCTGTTGATGGCTTATCTGTAAGCAAGAAAAATGCAGCACCTTCTCCACCGATGGTGCCTTTTGATTCGGTTTCAAATAAAGACAGGTTTGAAACCGGAAACCGTTTATATAGGCCCAGCCTGGTTAAAACAGTAAAGCTGGTATCAACCATCTCCTCTGTTCCGCCTACCAATATGTTATCGGCTTCCTGTTCTTTTAAAAGCATTACAGCATCAAACAAAGCACTTTCAAAAGACATGCCCTTGTGTACAAACGTATTATTATAGCTATGGCACTTAAGCATTAAAGCTATTTGCGCTGCAACCGTATTATGGGTTGATTGTATGAACGCGGTTGGCGGCAACAACTCTTCCCGCCCCTCTACAATACGCGTTAAAAATGTGATGGTATCCTCCATACATCCAAAAGCCGTCCCGGTGATAATTGCTCCCGGCATTTGGGTGTTACCCATTGCCAAACACTCTTTGGCTGCAGCCACACCCATTTTAATTACATGACTCATTCTCCTTATTTGTTTCGGATCAATGTACTGCTTATAATCAGGCTCAATGGTTCCTAAACGGGTGCCGGTATATTCTACAATATCTTGTAAAAAGGGTTGCTTGCCAAAGGTATTTTGGGCAGATATGCAGGCAGATGAACGGATATATGCTTTCATATTAAACCGCCGAAAATATTAATGATGTGCAATTACCGCCAAAACCAAAGGAGTTAGACATTACATGGTTAACAGGCTGATCTGTTAAAAATTTCTTTTCAGGCTCAAATGAAAGTTCATTCATGCGGGTTTCAAAGCGCAGGTTTGGATAAATAATTTTATGCTTTATGGCCAGGGCAGAAAAAACAGCTTCAACACCACCACTTGCACCTAAAGTATGCCCGGTAAATGATTTAGTAGAACTCATGGGTGGGTAAACCGGATCAAAAACCCTTTTAACGGCAGTGCCTTCCGCGCTGTCATTATTTGGCGTACCTGTGCCGTGTAAATTAATATAACTTATATCAGAGGGTTGCAGTCCGCTCTTTTTTAATGCGCCTTGCATGGCCATATAAGAGCCGGTCCCATCAGGCGATGATGCAGTTTGATGGTAAGCATCATTACTATTGTTGTAGCCGCTTAATTTGCAGTATAAGGGCTTGTTTAGCGTTTTAGCTATTTTATCAGATACTAAAACAACATAGCCTGCACCTTCGCCAAGGTTTAATCCCTTACGGTTCTCGTCAAAAGGTTTGCAAAATGCTTCGTCAAGTATCATTAAAGTATTAAAACCGTTTAAGGTGAATTTAGTAAGAGCATCTGCACCGCCCGCAACCACTACATCTAAAACATCATTTCTGATAAGCCTTGCGCCATAAAAGATAGCATTGGCCGATGATGAGCAGGCCGTACTTATTGTAGTTATAAAATCGCTGATGCCTAATTTATCGGCAACCGTTTCTGTCATGCTGCCGCATTCGTGGTCATACACGTTCTTTAATTTGCCTTTACTATTATCCGCCAGGAATTTAACAAAAAAATCTTCGCTCCTGTCCATTCCGCCAACCGTATTAGCCGAAATAAAACCGGTGCGTAAAGTTTTAAAATAGGGTATTCCGGCATCGGCTAATGCTTCTTGTGCTGCAGCCAAACTTAATAGTGCTGTGCGGCTGTTATGCTCTCTAAGACCGGTTATTTCTATCAGTTCTTCATTTGTCAGTTTTACTTCTGCCACCGGAAGCTTATCCTTGTGTATGGTATCAAGCAAGGTAATACCGGCCATGCCCGCTTTTTCATCTTTAAAAGCTACAAGATGCTCGGCCACATTGTTCCCAATAGCCGATATAACGCCCGCCCCTGCAATATAAACTGTTGAATCGGTACTCAATTTTGTATTAATTAACTGTGTTAAATATCCTGTTCATATTATCGGGAGAAAACACTACACCTTGCCCTGCATCATTCTTTTCAATCAAAAACAATGCTGCTTTATATTCTTCTCCCAAAACATCAATCCATCCGCAAATACCGGTTTGTAAAATATCCCTGTCTAAAAGGTAACTTAGCTGTGTATAAATAAACCCGGCATCAAACTTATCCTGAATAAAAAAAGCATGCTCACCTTTAAAATTGTTCCTGATGCAAATTTCACCAATAACAATATTGGGCAATGTATATACAAAAACCGAAGGGCTTGGAATATCGCTGATGGTATTTTGATATTTCAAGTCGTTATCTAAACTTGAATTGGCATTAGCTAATATCAACCCCGTTTCTTCCGGCTTATAGCGCTCTTTTAATGATGCATCCTGGAATAATATTTCTGAAGCCAGCCAGCCCAGTTTGCTCAGGTTATCCATTTTATAAAACTTAGGGTAACTAAGCTTACAACCTTGGTATACCGACAGCAAAAAATCTGGCAAATTAGCATGCTGATTTTCAAACACTATTTGCTCATTCTTGCGCACTACACCATTGCTAATGGTACAACTCCCTGTAATATATTTATTATTTAGCAAATTATTTGTGTTAACACTCCCTCAAAAATATTTATTATCTGCCAAATATCACAGTGGCATTGCAACCGCCAAAGCCCGATGCTGTTTTAATAAAACTTTCAGCATTAGTTTGAATAGCCGATGAGCAAACATTTACTGCGTTTGTTACACCATTTTCCTGATAACCGTAAGTTGGTAAAACAAGCCCCTGTTTTAAAGATTGTATAGAAATGATGGATTCTATTAGTCCCGCAGCACCCAACGTATGCCCGTAATTGCCTTTTAAGCTATTTAACGGGACACTTTGCAGACCTGCATTTGTTATTGCATTGGCTTCCATTTCATCGTTAAAAACAGTTGCTGTGCCGTGTGCCGAAATAAAATCTATATCCGATGCTTGTTTGTCTGCATCTTTTAGCGCGCTATTTATGGCAAAAGCCAACTCTTCGCCGGTACGCGACGGGCCCGAAATATGATTAGCATCATTACTTACAGAACCACCTAAAACTTTAATGTTATCGCTGAATTTTTTATTGGTTGATAAAATAATAGTTCCGGCACCTTCGCCCAGGTTTAAGCCATCGCGTGATTGGTCAAACGGTTTACACACTTCCTTACTCAACGCCTGGAAAGACTGAAATCCTGAAACGATGAACCGGGAGATTACATCTGCACCCACAATTACAGCATTTTCATATTGGCCTGTCCTGAGCAACCGCATCCCGGTAATAATAGCCAATACACCCGATATGCAGGCGTTAGAAATTATAACTGGCTGGTTTTTAAAACTAAAATGCGCTGCAATTAATTTAGCTGAAGCAGATAAGGAAATTCTTGCGTTTAATTCAGGCGTGTTATCTTCGGTTTCAAGCAGGCT
>JAQBNY010000016.1 GCA_028288315.1 Mucilaginibacter sp. | reverse complement strand
ACAAAAAAACCCGCCAGTAAGCGGGTTTCTCTATATATGTTGAGTTTAATATTAATTTTCAGCGTAGATAGGTTTTGTAATACCGCTATCATAAGCTTTTAAATTCTTTTTAAGCAATTTGCGAGCTACGTGTATACGGGTTTTAACTGTACCAATAGGAATAGTTAAATGATCAGCAATCTCGTGATACTTATGTCCTTCAAAGTACATAGTAAACGGTATATAGTAATCTGCCGGCAACCTTTCCAAAGCTCTTTTAATATCGTCCATTACAAACTTAGCTTCACCTTGATTTTTTGTTGAGCTAAATACCAGGTTGGGAGAAGATATCTCATCGCTCTTGGTAACAAAAGTGCTCATTTTAACAAAGCGGCGATAGTTGTTAATAAAGGTATTCTTCATGATAGTATATAACCATCCTTTTAAGTTAGTACCTTCTTTAAACTTATTGTAGTAAGTAATTGCTTTCAACATTGTATCCTGAACAAGGTCGTTAGCATCGTCTGCGTCATGTGTAAAATGCAAGGCATAAGATCTTAATGAACTTGCTTGACGTAATACCAGGGTGTTAAACTCAATCTTTGTCATTCTGTTAATGTTTTATATTGAGTATTATTCAAACATAGTACCAACTTATTTGATATACATATTAACTATAACTACCCCAAACACAGCAAAACTAAATCATGGAGCATACACAAGACGCGTCACACTACTGTAATATGTTGTAAATCAGAATGATAATAAAAACAAAGGCTAAATTGTGTTGTTTAACGATATTATTAGCTACTAAGGAATGCACAATACATAACTCGCTGTAAATAAGATAAATAATATAAAAAAATATAAATTTACCTTGTTAACTAACAATATTCACTTCGCGTTGTAGGGTAACGCCAAATTTAGTGTACACACTGTCTATGATTTGCGACGAAAGACTGTACACTTCTTCGCCCGTAGCGCCACCGTGGTTCACCAATACTAAAGCCTGGTTCTTCCATGTGCCAGTGTTACCAATGGTTTTCCCCTTCCATCCGCATTGCTCAATCAGCCAGCCTGCTGCCAGTTTTAATTGCCCTTCGCCTGCCGGATAGTTCACTACATCAGGAAATTTTTCTTTTAGCGGATGGAATTGATCAGCACTTATTACCGGGTTTTTAAAGAAACTACCGGCATTGCCAATGGTAGACGGGTCGGGCAGTTTGGATACCCGTATATGAGATACTACCTGTGATACATCTTTTATAGTTGGTTCGGTAATACCACGATTAGCCAGCTCCTGTTCTATTGCACCATATTTAAGGTTAAAATCAGGTATTAGTGATGAATGAAATTTTACAGATACAATGATGAATTGCCCGGCCAGCTCAGTTTTAAAAACACTTTCCCGGTAGCCAAATTTGCAATCGGCTTTGCTAAAGGTTTTAAATGCTCCGGTTGCTATCTCAAACGCCCGGCAGCTTTCAAATACATCTTTCAGTTCTACCCCATAGGCACCAATATTTTGTATGGGCGATGCACCAACCGAACCAGGTATCAGGCTGAGGTTTTCCATACCGGCGTAACCTCGGTCAACACAAAAATTTACAAGGTCATTCCATACTTCGCCTGCACCTGCTTCCACAAATACATCATCATGGCTAATGCGGTGCTCAATACCACGTATATTGAGGCGAATTACCAAACCCTCAAAGTCTTTTACCATCAGCATATTGCTGCCACCACCTAAAACCAGCCTGTTCATTTGCAACCATTGCGGGTCAGCAAACAATTCGGTCAACTCATCAGGGTGACTTATCTCTACAAAGTACCGGGCATTTACATCAATACCAAAAGTGTTAAAATTTTTAAGCGATACGTTTTCTTGTATTTGCAGCATAGGTTATGAGTTCGGATGCGGCGAATTTCGGAATTTTTGTTGGATTTGCTAAAACTGGTTAACCGGACCATCTCATTTACCCTCTATGAACGCAATTATCGCCTGCACCAGTTCAAGCGCCTGCGCTTCGAGCAGGCTATTTTTCAAACCACTTTCTCCCCACAATCAATAACCCAAACTCTTCTGAAGGATTCTTTTCTGTTGATTTATGGTGGATCTTATGTGCACGGCGGATGCCTGCCAAATAACGGTTATCGCTTTTAAATGCTTTAAAGCGGTTATGAATAAACCAATCATGAAAAATGAAGTAGATAGCTCCGTAGGTGCTTATTCCGGTACCTATCCAAAAGCGATAATCCAGGCTGGTATGCCCTATCCACATCAGCCACAGGGCTACGGCAGCAAAGCCAATGCTAAACAGGTCGTTCAGCTCGAACCAGCTGTGGCGTTGCTGGTGATGTGTTTTATGAATAAACCAAAGCGGCCCGTGAAACAGGTATTTATGCATTGCCCACGACAGCAATTCCATTAAGGCTATCGTGAGCAATACTATGGTTATGTTTATTACTATATTCATTAACACACCCCTGCCCCTCTCAAGAGGGGAATTAAAAGACAAATCCGAAATCGAAAATCCTTAAATATGTATAGCGCGATTCTCCGTAGCAGCTAAACAGGCTTCGCGCATGGCTTCGGTATAGGTTGGGTGGGCATGGCTTGCACGTGATACATCCTCTGCAGATGCACGGTACTCCATTGCTAAAACAGCCTCAGCAATCATATCCGCGGCACGCGGACCAATCATGTGTACACCTAATATCTCGTCGGTAACGGTATCAGCCAGTACTTTTACAAAACCATCGGTATCGCCGCTTGCACGTGCACGTCCGCTTGCTTTGAACGGGAATGATCCTATTTTATATTTAACACCTTTTTCTTTCAATTGCTCTTCGGTATAACCAACAGCGGCAACTTCCGGCCAGGTATAAACAACACCCGGGATAAGGTTGTAGTTAATGTGTGGTTTTTGTCCGGCTATTAATTCGGCAACAAAAGTACCCTCATCTTCTGCCTTGTGAGCAAGCATAGCGCCATTAATTACATCGCCAATAGCGTAAACACCTTTAACGCTGGTTTCCAGGTGTTGGTCAACTGTAATTTTACGGCCACGTTCTTCAACAGTAATTCCTATTTTATCTAAACCCAAACCATCGGTATAAGCAACACGGCCAACAGCTACCATACAATAGTCGCCTTTAAGCTCTTGCTTCTCGCCTTTAGGGTTATCGAAAGTTACGGTAACCTCTTTGCCTTTAGTAGTAGCACCGGTAACCTTGTGGCCCAGGTAAAACTCCATGCCTATTTTTTTAAGCACTTTCT
>JAQBNY010000132.1 GCA_028288315.1 Mucilaginibacter sp. | reverse complement strand
TTAAAAGCTGGCATGCGTTTAAATGATGCTATGGCCATATGTCCGGAACTGATCCCGGTAGAAAGCAACCCCACACGTTACCGCGAATACCATAAAAAGATAATTAATGTAATGCGCAATTACAGTAATGATGTGGTGCCCAAAAGTATTGATGAGGCTATCATCAACCTAAGCAATTATGATCATATTGACCCAATGCACATAGCCGTCAATATTAAAAATGATATTTTAAAAGAGGTTGGCGACTGGCTCACTTGCTCGGTAGGGATTGCACCTAACGCTTTTTTAGCCAAACTGGCGTCTGTTAGGGGTAAAAAAAAGAACGGGTTAATGATGATAACCCCTCAAAATATTGATGCTGTGTTAAGTGAACTAAAATTAGGCGACCTGCCTGGTATTGGGGCTAACATGTCATACCGGCTGGAGCGTGCCGGTATTAAAACCCCCTTAGAAATGCGCTATGCCACACCACAAAAGCTAAAGGCCATTTTTAAAAGCATTGATGGTATTTACTGGCATTATCGCTTAAATTTTATTGAAACCAATATTGTGGCGCATGATTACAGGGGCATGCAGGCCATGCGGCAGATATCCGCAGAAAAGCGCAAGCACATCACTTATATTGATCAGTTATTTATGACCCTGTGCCTTACGCTGGAGAAGCGCATGGTACACCATAAATTTTATTGCAAATCGGTAGGGTTTACGGCCCGCTATGAGGATGATACCCGCTGGGATGATGCCTTTACAATTAGCACACCTGTGCAAGATGCCGTAAGCCTTATGCGGATGATACGCATTCGCATGGCTAAGTTTGAACAGGCCACAGGTTCGGGTCCTGTGTTAAATACCAGGATAACACAAATGCGTGTGGCGGTTACCAATTTTGTAAACAATGGCAATATGCTTTACAGTTTGTTTGAAGATATGGATCGCAAGGAAACTGCTTTTAAAACCATGCATGAAATAAAAGATAAATTTGGTTCTGATAAACTGGTGCGTGCCGTTGAAATGACGGACGGTAAAGTTATAAAAGATGTTATTGGCTTTGGATCAGTAAAAGATTTAACAGACCTTGATTATAAAGCAATAGGTTAATGATAATAAAGCTAATTGACAGTAACATGCCAATTTATCCGCTTAAAAAGTTATTTTTGCGCTTGAATGAAGCACATACGTAATTTTTGTATAATAGCACATATTGACCACGGTAAAAGTACCCTTGCCGATAGGTTATTGGAATATACTAATACCATTACCCAGCGCGAATCGCAGGCACAGTTACTTGACGATATGGACCTGGAACGCGAACGCGGTATTACTATTAAAAGTCATGCCATACAGATGGATTATGAGCTTGACGGTCAGAAATATATACTTAACCTTATTGATACACCTGGGCACGTGGATTTCTCATACGAAGTATCCCGTTCTATAGCTGCATGTGAAGGCGCATTGCTTATTGTTGATGCTGCACAGGGTATACAGGCACAAACCATATCTAACCTTTACTTAGCATTAGAGAATGATCTCGAAATCATCCCCGTTTTAAACAAGATGGACCTCCCCGGCGCTATGCCAGAAGAGGTTAAAGACCAGATAGTTGAGCTGATAGGTTGCAAACGTGAAGAGATATTGGCCGCATCTGGTAAAACAGGTATGGGCGTACATGATATTTTACGTGCCATTGTTGAGCGTGTCCCCGCCCCTGTTGGCGACCCCGAGGCACCGCTGCAGGCATTAATATTTGACTCGGTTTACAACTCCTTCCGTGGTATTGTGGCTTACTTTAAAGTGGTTAACGGCGAGATCCGTAAAGGCGATAAAGTAAAGTTCTTTGCTACCGAAAAGCAATATATTGCTGAAGAGGTAGGTACGCTAAAACTTAAACAACTGCCAAAAGATGTAATTAAAACAGGCGATGTTGGTTATATAATATCGGGCATTAAAGAATCGCGCGAAGTAAAGGTTGGTGATACTATAACAACTATAAATCGCCCATGCGAAAGTGGCATTCAAGGTTTTGAAGAGGTAAAACCAATGGTATTTGCGGGTATCTATCCGGTTGATACTGAGGATTACGAAGAACTGCGCGAATCAATGGCTAAACTGCAACTAAATGATGCCTCATTGGTTTTTGAACCGGAATCATCAGCGGCTTTAGGTTTTGGTTTCCGTTGCGGTTTCCTGGGTATGCTGCACATGGAGATTATCCAGGAGCGTTTAGAGCGCGAGTTTGATATGACGGTTATTACTACCGTACCTAACGTATCTTACGTTGCTTATACTACTAAAGGCGAGCCAATTATTGTAAACAACCCGTCAGACCTTCCTGACCCAAGTAAGATAGACTTTGTTGAGGAGCCTTACATTAAGGCTACCATCATTACCAAATCTGAATTTGTTGGATCGGTAATGTCGCTTTGTATTCAAAAACGCGGATTCATTAAAAACCAATCGTACTTAACGTCTGATCGTGTTGAACTGGTGTTTGAAATGCCAATGGGCGAGATCGTTTTCGACTTTTATGATAAGCTAAAAACAATATCAAAGGGATACGCCTCATTTGATTACCACCAGATAGGTTACCGCCAGTCGGATTTAGTACGTTTAGATATTAAACTGAACGCCGAGCCGGTTGATGCCCTATCATCATTGATATTCCGCGGTAACTCTTATGATTTTGGTAAAAAAATCTGCGAAAAACTAAAGGAACTTCTGCCACGCCAGCAATTCGAGATTATTATACAGGCATCTATTGGTGCCAAGATCATTGCCCGCGAAACAGTGAAAGCATTACGTAAAGATGTTACCGCTAAATGTTATGGCGGTGATATATCGCGTAAGCGTAAACTGTTAGAGAAACAGAAAAAAGGTAAAAAACGCATGCGCCAGGTAGGTAACGTAGAGATACCACAATCGGCGTTTATGGCGGTATTAAAATTAGATTAATTTAGAATCAAGAGACAAGAATCAAGAGATAAGATAGGAACTATTTTTTTTCACATCTCTTGATTCTTGTCTCTTATATCTTGACTCTTACAATGCAATTACTCGACGGAAAATACGTATCAGAAAAACTTAAGGTTGAAATAGCTGAAGAAGCGGCTAAAATATTGGCAGCTACAGGACGCAAACCGCATTTGGTAGCAGTATTGGTTGGCCATGATGGCGGCAGCGAAACCTATGTAGCCAGCAAAATGAAAAACTGCGAAAAGGTAGGCTTTATATCTACCCTGGTTAGATATGAAGATGATGTTACCGAAGAAGAACTGCTTGCAAAAGTAGCCGAGTTAAATGCAGACCAGGATATTGACGGGATTATTGTACAGCTTCCACTACCCAAACACATTGACCCGGAGAAAGTAACTGAACGGATTGATCACCGTAAGGATGTGGACGGTTTCCACCCGGTTAATTTAGGTCGCATGCAACGTAACCTGCCATCATTCATTCCGGCTACCCCTTATGGCATTACTTTAATGTTAAAAGAATATGGTGTTGAAACATCAGGCAAGCATTGCGTAGTGGTTGGCCGCAGTAATATTGTGGGCTCGCCTATGAGTATTTTAATGGCCCGTAATACATACCCAGGTAATTGCACTGTAACCATTTGCCACAGCCGTACACCTAATATTAAAAAATTTACGCTTGATGCTGATATCCTTATAGTAGCTATAGGCAAAAAGAATTTTATCACTGCAGATATGGTGAAAGATGGCGTTGTAGTAATTGATGTAGGCATGAACCGCGAAACTTCGACCACAACAAAATCTGGCTATAAATTATTTGGCGATGTTGATTTTGAGGGCGTTGCACCAAAAGCATCATGGATAACCCCGGTACCTGGTGGCGTAGGTTTAATGACTATTATTGGATTATTGAAAAACACCCTGGCATCTGCCAATAAAGAGGTATATTCCTAGTGAGTGGTTTATTGGTTAATAAGTGAGTTGTTTTTTTAACTCAATCAACTTATTCAACCAATCAACTTAAAAATCAATCTTAAGGTTCATCAGAGCCGGATTTTTCATTACTTCATCCATGCTGGTTGTGAGCGTTACTTTACGCCTGTCGGCAGATAGAATGGCTTTAGGATTGTTTACCTTCTTAACCGGCCTGGCAAAATTCAATACAACTTTATAAGGCATATCTATTAGCATGGCTTTTGCCATAGCAAATTTTGAGCCTGCTGATTTTAAGAAGGCTTTAAATTTAACCTTATCAATTATGCGGTAAAATTTATGTGGAGTAATATCATAAGTGTAATAACTTTGGCCTGTAATAAGAGGCTGTGCATCAAAGTTTTTAACAGCATTACTTTTTGCAACACTATTCAGTTGATTATTCATTGATATGCTGCTGAGGTGTTGCAGGTAATATTTCAAATCGGCAATATTCTTTGCCTCATGTCGTATACTTACCTTCATTATATTTTTGTTCAGATTCATTTTAATGGCAAGGTCGCTTCCCTGTGCCATTTTCATTTCATCCAGATTCATACGCTTTGAAATGCTATCGGGTAGCGCATCGTAAAAATTGAGTGTTGTATCTTTAACTAAAGCAAATTGTGGGGTTTCTCTAACGGAATCGGTCATGAGGTTCATTAAAACAGATACAGCTTTACCCATATCAAAACCATATGTAACGTTGCAGGCACCGTCGGGCTTAAAATCATAGCGTTCTTCAATATCAACACATGAACTTAAGCTCAGCAAAACGAAAAATAAAACAGGGAGGAAATGTTTTTTCATATTGCATTAATTTAAAGGTAATTATAACAAAATAAGTTGACACATTAAGAGCATTATATTATACAATTTTTTATTGTTGAAATGTCATTTTGATACTCTTTCAATCGCCTTTTTCCTTTAAACTTTAACCTTTCACCTCAAAAAGTTAACTTTGCGCATTATTATGGCACATCAAGTTCCGGAAGACGGCACATTACTTCCTTTAATGGAAGAATTTTATACAATACAGGGCGAGGGATACAACACCGGTAAGGCTGCTTATTTTATTCGTTTAGGCGGATGCGATGTAGGCTGCCATTGGTGCGATGTAAAGGAGAGCTGGGATGCCGAGCTACATCCGCTTACCGCTGCCGATACTATTGTTGAGAATGCCTCCCGTCACCCTTCAAAGGCCGTGGTAGTTACTGGCGGCGAGCCACTTATATATAATTTAGATTACCTTACCAAAAAGCTGCAGCAAAAAGGTATTAAAACATTTATTGAAACATCAGGCGCCTATCCCCTTTCTGGTCATTGGGACTGGATATGTTTATCGCCCAAAAAGTTTAAAGCACCTATGCAAGAAGTTGCTGATAAAGCGCATGAACTAAAAGTGATAGTATTCAATAAATCTGACTTTGCCTTTGCCGAGCACCATGCCAAGCTGGTGGGCTCAAACTGTAAACTATATCTGCAACCCGAGTGGTCAAAAAATAAGGAAATGACACCTCTTATTGTTGATTATGTAATGGCCAACCCTCAATGGGAGATATCTTTACAAACCCATAAATATTTAAATATCCCTTAATACCCTTAATATTATAGCTTGCAATCGCTTAATATTGTAACTTAGTGTATTGAATAACGTATCAGTTAACAATGCGCACAATACTACTTTCGCTTATTTTACTGGTATTTTTACCTATATATGCCTTTGCCCAGCAAAGGCAATATTCCACTACAAATAAAGAAGCTATTAAATACTATGCATTGGCCGGTCAAAGCATGGACGAGCATTTGTATGACGAAGCCATCCAGCAGCTACAAAAAGCTTTAAGTAATGATAATAAATTCATAGAAGCACACGCCCAGTTAGCCGATGTATTAAGGATGAGGCGGCAAAATAAACCAGCCATTGAACATTATCTTAAGGTTATTGAGCTTGATCCTGAATTTAATCGCTCTGTTTATCTAAAAATTGGCGATTCTGAAATTACAGAGGCACAATATGCCAGTGCCCAACAGCACCTTGAAAAATATTTGACCTATCCAAACATTACAGCCCAAAACATGGCCTATGCCCAAAAGCTGGTGAATGATTGTAAATTCAGTATCCAGGCCTTGCTGCATCCGGTAGCATTTAAACCTGTAAATATGGGTGCCGAAATTAATACTGCTGATGACGAATATTTACCTACGGCTACTGCCGATGAAATGACGCTGATATTTACCAGGAAAATTAATAACAACGAGGATTTTTATAAAAGCGTTAAGTTAAACAACAGCTGGCAAACAGCTGATTATTTAAGTAACGTTATAAATACAACGCAATACAATGAAGGTGCGCAATCAATATCGCAAGATGGTAAATATCTATTTTTTACCGGGTGTAACCGGCCGGATGGTTTAGGTAGATGTGATATTTATATTTCGCAAAAAAGAGGCGACGACTGGGGTAAACCATTTAGTTTAAGCGCACCGTTAAACACACCGGGTTGGGAAGCGCAGCCATCTATTAGTGCCAATGGCCGAACGATGTATTTTGTAAGTAATAGAAAAGGTGGATATGGGGGATATGACATCTGGAAATCAACCCTTACAGAACAAGGATGGGGCGCACCTGTAAATATGGGGCCAGAGATAAACACCCAATTTGACGAGCAATCTCCCTTTATTCATCCGGATGATAGTACATTTTATTTTTGCAGTAACGGGTGGCCAGGCTTAGGTAATAAAGATCTTTTTGTAAGCAGATTGGGTAATGATGGCAAATGGAAAAAACCTGAGAATTTGGGTTATCCTATCAACTCCAGTGGTGATGAAAACGGTTTAACTCTAACAGCCAATGGCGAATATGCTTTCTTTGCATCTAACAACCTGAAGGGATTTGGTGGATATGATATATATACCTTTCAATTACCTGCAAACCTACGTCCTAATATGGTCACGTATGTAAAAGGTAAAGTGTTAGATGGAAAAACCAATAAACCATTAGAATCTGCTATTGAGATAATTGACCTGCAAACTAATGCCCCTGTTTACCAAGACTATAGCTCAGCGGATCAGGGCGAGTTTTTGGCGACTATCGCTGGTGGTAAAAACTATGCGCTAAATATCTCTAAAGAGGGTTATCTGTTTTATTCTGATAACTTTTCACTAATTGGCCATAATGCTAAAAACGCTTTTAATATTTCTGTATCGTTGTCTCCAATTGAAGTAGGTGGTAAAGTTATTTTAAAGAACATCTTTTTTGACACCAATAAGTTTGATCTGAAAGCGGAGTCAAAAGCCGAACTGCAGAAAATTATAGAATTTTTGACACTTAATCCTACTATACGAATAGAAATTTCGGGGTATACAGATGACATTGGCAACGACCAGGTAAACCAGTTATTATCAGAAAATCGTGCAAAATCGGTATATAGCTACCTAACTACAAATAATATAAATGCAAGCCGACTGGTTTATAAAGGTTATGGAAAAACTGAACCTATTGCACCTAATACTAACGATGAAAACCGCAGTAAGAATCGGCGTACAGAATTTAAGATAATAGCCAAATAAGGTAGTAACTTTATAATTTAACTACCGAGGCACCAAGAGAAAACCACAAAGATCACAAAGAATTAATTCTCTGTGATCTTTGTGGTTTTAAAACAATATTTTAATTAGCCAGTCTCTAATTTCCGACTTCTGACAGGAACTTAATTCGCATCAGCTGCACTTCTTCGCGGGTATAATCATCAGTGCCAAGTTCAACTAAAGCATCATCAATAGAATCAACCTCGGCAGATTTGAAGTAGTCGTAAACCTCTTCCTGCTTATCCTCATCTATCATCTCATCAATATAATAGTTTAAATTAAGCTTTGTGCCTGAGTTTACAATAGTTTCAACCTCTTTCAATATCTCTTCATAGGTTAAGCCTTTTGACGCAGCTATATCATCTAAATTTAAATGACGATCAATATTCTGGATAATAAATACCTTTAATGCCGATTTATTAGCCGCACTTTTGATCACCATATCAACCGGGCGATCTATATCATTATCCTCAACATATTTATTGATCAGATCAACAAACGGAGCACCAAATTTTAAAGCCTTGCCTGCCCCTACACCTGATATTTGCTTCAGTTCTTCGGTATTGATAGGATAATGTGTACACATTTCCTCTAAAGATGGATCCTGGAAGATAACAAAAGGTGGTAAACCTTTTTGTTTAGCCAGCTTTTTACGCAGATCCTTAAGCATTTGCAGAAGCTGGGTATCTAACGCACCACCGGCTTGCTTAGGGCCATCTTCGCTTTCATCCTCATCCATAGGGCCCATTTCCCTATTTAAAACAAAACGGATGCTGTAAGGATTATCAATAAACGAATTACCTGACTTTGTTAAGTGCAACAAACCATATTGGTCAATATCTTTGGCTAAGAAATTATTTAACAGCGCCTGCCTCATTAAAGAGTTCCACAGGTTCTCTCCTTCTGAAATGCCCGATCCAAAATAATCCAGTTTATCGTGTTCGTAATTCTTAACCTGGGCATCATCTTTACCCATAAGAATATTGATGATGTGACAATCGTCAAATTTTTCTCCAATCAGCTTAATTAAGCTTAATGCTTTATGTAGATGCACCTCGCCATCAAAATGCGTTTTAGGGGAGCTACAGTTATCGCACATACAATTACAGCCAGCCTCGTTAAAGTTCTCGCCAAAGTAATGCAGTAATTGTTTACGACGACAAACAGATGATTCGGCATAATCAATAACCTCTTTCAATATTTGTGTGCCTATTTCCCGCTCGGCCACAGGTTTATCTTTCATAAACTTCTGCAGCTTATCAATATCCTTGCCTGAATAAAATGCAACGCAAACACCCTCGCCGCCATCACGTCCTGCCCTACCTGTTTCCTGATAGTAGCCTTCCATGCTTTTAGGCATATCGTGGTGTATAACATAACGCACATCAGGTTTATCTATACCCATACCAAATGCTATGGTAGCTACAATAACATCCACATCTTCCATCAGGAATTTGTCTTGCGTATCGGCACGTACTTTGGGGTCCAAACCTGCGTGATAAGGCAATGCCTTAATGCCATTAAGACTTAAAGCTTCGGCAACTTCTTCAACCTTTTTACGGCTCAGGCAGTATATAATGCCTGATTTTCCCTGGTTTTGCTTAACAAATTTTACAATTTCTTTTATAGCATTACGCTTGGCCCTAACCTCATAAAATAAATTAGCACGATTAAAAGATGATTTGTAAACCGTTGCATTATTCATTTGCAGGTTCTTTTGAATATCCTGCTGTACTTTAGGGGTTGCTGTAGCGGTTAAGGCAATAATAGGAATATCATCGCCAATGTTGCTGATAACCTGTCTTATTTTGCGGTATTCAGGGCGGAAATCATGTCCCCATTCTGATATACAATGTGCCTCATCAACAGCAACAAATGATACTTTGTTAAGCCTTAAAAAATCAACATTCTCTTGTTTGGTTAATGATTCAGGGGCAACATAAAGCAATTTAGTTTTACCACTTAATACATCGTCCTTAACCTTTAAAATATCTGCTTTTGTTAATGAGGAATTTAAAAAATGTGCTATACTGTCTGAACCTCCAAAGGCTCTTAACTGATCAACCTGATTTTTCATTAGAGCGATAAGCGGGGAGATCACTATTGCAGTTCCTTCGCTCATTAGTGCGGGAAGCTGGTAACACATAGATTTACCGCCACCGGTGGGCATTATTACAAATGTATCGTTACCTGCTAAAATATTAGTTATAATCGCTTCTTGTTCACCCTTAAAGTTATCAAAACCAAAAAAGTTTTGCAGGTTATCAAAAAGCGACTTCTTAGTCTCTATCATTATTTACTTGTGCGTTTGGAATTATGGATCAAAATAACAAAAATTTATA